>CAYOYE010000113.1:0-3477 GCA_964408115.1 uncultured Azospirillaceae bacterium | reverse complement strand
CAAATGACTTAACTTATGGGAATCCCCTAAAATTAATTATCGGTTTTGCTTTTCCGTTATTACTGGGCAACCTGTTTATGCAGCTATACCAGATTTCGGATATGATTATTGTCGGACGCCTTATCGGTAGTGATGCGCTGGCGGCAGTCGGAGCTTCTGCCCCTATTTATATGGTATTTTTAATGATTGCATTCGGATTTACAGGCGGCTTGACGGTTATCACCGCCCAACGATTCGGGGCTAAAGATGCCGATGGTGTACGTTCTTCCGTTTTTCACAGTCTTTGTGCGGCTTTTGCATTAAGCGTTATCATGACTCTCATACTGGTATTCAGCTTAAAATCTTTACTACGCGTAATGAATGTGCCGGCAGAGATTTTTCAGGACGCCTACGATTTTATGTTTGTTTTGTCGTTAAGTTCCGTAATGATTATTTTATATAACCTGATGTCGGGCTTTGTTCGGGCTTTAGGCGACAGTAAAACACCGTTATACTTTCTGATATTCTCCTCAATTATCAATATCATTTTAAACTTTATGTTTATTTATCATTTTCATTGGGGAGTTGTCGGTTCTGCCACCGGAACTTTAATTGCCAATACCGTTTCCGTTATTACCTGCGGTTTGTATATGTGGCACAAATTTCCGCTTTTACGCCTACAAAAAAAATATATGCGTTTCAACGGCAAAATCTTAAAAGAACACCTCAATATTGCCGTTCCGATGGCTATCCAGTTTTCTATTTTATCATTCGGTATTACGATTGTGCAGAGTGTCTGCAACTCTTTCGGCCCACAGGTTATTGCCGCATTTGCCACCGCCTTGCGCATTGAACAATTCGCCACCCAACCGCTTTTGGCCATTGGTTTGGCCGTTGCCACTTTTTCGGCACAAAACTGGGGCGCAAACTTATTGTCGCGGATTCGCAAAGGTGTTAAATACTCTGTTATCATATCAACTGTCATCAGTATCTGCGGTTTCTTATTGGTTAGAAAAATCGGTCAGAATATGATTTCCTTATTTATTGATAACGGAGATGAATTTATTATCCAAACCGGTAAAAAATATTTGGTAATCAGTACCCAGTTTTATATTTTCCTCGGTTTTATCTTTATCTTCCGCAACGCCGTTCAAGGTATGGGCAAGCCGATTGTACCGCTTTGTTCCAGCATTATAGAACTGTTGACACGTTCTTTTGCCGCCATTTATCTGGCCAAAAATATGGGCTATACGGGCATCTTCTACGCCAGCCCTATATCGTGGACTTCGGCAGGGTTATTTGTGTTATGCGGTTATTTTTACTACATTCAGAAATTTTCTAAAGAAAAACTACGCTGGAAAATCGGAGCCGTTCGCCAACATTTACGCAAATTCGGACCGCAAGACTAAATTTGAATACCTAAACTTTGCAGCAGTTTTAACGCCGCCTCTTTGCCTGAAGCTAAAGCCTGAACTGCTGTTGTTCCGCCATTCAGACAATCGCCGGCAAATACCGTTTTTTCATCTGCCGGAAAAAGATGTGCCTTTTGGCAACCCAACGCCGCAATAACGAGTGAAAAATCCGGTCTGGCAATTTGTGTGTCAGGAATATCCTCTAATTTACCTTCGGAATTAAAACGCGTTTTTATCGTATGCAGTGTAAACTGCTCACCTTGTTTTACAATATCGGCCACGCGCGTCATTGTCGTAATATCGGCATCATAATCCAACAACTCCTGCCGTTCGGCCTCGGTTATCCGCATATTACCGATTTTACGCCGTACAAACATCTCTACGTTTTTTGCCCCGTTTTGCCGAGCAATCGCCACACAATCTACCGCTACCGAGCCGCCTCCGATAACCGCCACATTACCTGTCGTAACATAATCATTCGGATTGCGTAAATAATCCATATACGAAACGGCAAAATTCTCATTATTAATGCCCAAACTACGACACTCACACTCCCCTATTGCCACCACAACACCGTCATATCGGCTCTTTAGATTATCATAATTTTCTATTTTTTCGTTTACAACCTGCAACAACGGATTTTGCTGTAAATATTGCCAATCTGCCGCCATAACCTCGCGCGGAAGTCGCATCTCCGGAATTAGATTTAGCGCCCCGCCGATATTTGTATGTTGTTCGTATGCCGTTACCTGACAACCGCACTTTAATAATTCCGCAACGGCACCGATGCCGGCAGGTCCTAACCCGACAACGGCAATTTTCTTGCCGTTTTGCAAAATATCATCATTACACTTTCGGTAATTTTCTTTACGGGCTTGCCGCATAATATAGGCCTGCACCTGAGGAATTTTAACCGCGTAGTCTATTTTAGCCCGTACACAGGCTTTGCGACAAAAACAGTCCGGACAGATTAAACCGCAAGTTTCCGCCAACGCATTTTTTTCACGAATCAAGCGTGCTGCCTCTTGCCAATTTTGTCGTTTGGCAGCCGCAATAAAGTCGCAAGGTGAACACCCAGCAGGACATGCTTGTTTACAAGGCTTGTTTGCACATTGTAGGCAACGCTCCGTTTCAGCTTTCATCTGTGCCGGTGTCAAATACATATTTTCTTTCATCGCTCCTCCGTCTTTTAGAAATTAAATCACATTTTTTGCTAAAAAACACCTAATATTTCCGTTTTTCAGATTGTATTTCAGAAAAAAACCTGTATTATGAGTGATAATAATATAGTAATAAGAAGATATATTCGTAAAAATGAAAATAAACTGGTTAAAAAACTTTCTTAAATCATCTGTAGGCACAGAAATTATCGGAACAATAGCCTATTTTTATTTAAAATTTGTCGGTATGACAACCCGCTGGCAGGTTAGCGGCGTCAAAGAAACTTATGAACTTTTGCAAAAACATGGCAGTATGATTGTTATCGGCTGGCATGGACGTACTCTTGAAATGCCCTATTTTTGGAATAAAAAACGCCCGTTAAACGCGTTGGTTTCGCCACATCGTGACGGGCAACTTATTGTAAAAATTCTCAAAAAATTCGGCATCGGACATATCAACGGTTCTACGGATAAAAATTCATCCGAGGCTGCTCTTGAACTTATGCGAAATCTGCAACAGGGCAACAGTATTGCCATTATTCCCGATGGGCCGCGCGGTCCGAGTATGCAGCTGACAATGAGTCCGATTTTTTACGCCTGGAAATCCGGTAAACCGTTAATCGGCATAACCTACAGCCTTGCCAAATCCAAAATAGCTTTTAAAAGTTGGGACAATATGATGATACCGCTACCTTTTTGTAAGGGTATGTATGCCATAACCGAACCGCTCTTTATTCCGGCAAACGCGTCTTCCGAAGATTTGGAAACCTATCGCAAAAATATGGAAACAAAACTAAACGAACTGACCTGGAGTCTGGATAAAGAAATGGGAATACCGTTTATTCCGCAAGGTACGGAAATCAAAAAGAGCCGCAAACAACTGCAAAAAGAACAAGTTGAACAGGAAAAACAATGTTTATAGGAAT
>CAYOYE010000112.1:0-3527 GCA_964408115.1 uncultured Azospirillaceae bacterium | reverse complement strand
TGATTGGAATGAATTTAAGAAAAGTATGATGGCAAACATTATGGACGAACGCAAATTTAATTTATCGCGTGATGATAATGTTAATATCGCCGTTTCGCCGTTGATATTTTATGACGGATCTATTATGATAACATATACCGTAAAGCATAATTAAGGCGCGGTTTTCAGTAGGCAGGTTAATAAAATGGCAGATGATATAGAAACAAAAAAAGATACCGAAATTGCTAACAAAAATAAAAACAACGGTTTTGAAAGTGATGAGCGTTTGACCCTGAAAATTAACGTGCGGGAAGCCGTACAATATGAAGCGGAAAAAGGCAAAGAAAAAATCGGTGCTTTGCAAAACGGTATGAAAAAACTAAATAAAAAAGTACGCGATTCGTATGATGAAGAAGATGCTGACGGTGTTGACGGAGAAATTATCTTGCAGCTACAGGAGTTGCAAACAAATCTGACGGATGCTTCAAACGGTGATAATTCGCTTTTAAACTCGCTTTCGCCGGAAGAACGCAATTTAATGAACCAAAAAACAAACATAGAAGTTAGTCGGCAGGAACAGAATATCGGTAAAATAAATGCACTGATGCAAGCGGACGCCTTGTCGCATCAAGCCGGAATTAATAAATTGAAAGCGGAGGATTACGGCAATTTGTTGCAGGATGCGGTTTATAATCCGCGACAGTTACGCAATAAGTCGCTGGAAAAAAATATTCAGGAACGTACCGGAATAGAAGGAAAAATAAAAGAAGGTGATGTGCAGGATGTTGTCAAGGGTGTGAAAAAAATCACAAAAGTAACCGAAAATCATAAAACCCAAAAGGTTACAATGGATGACGCGGAGAAAGTCGGAAAAAAGAAAATGTCACAAAATGAAACCGCCGAGCTGATATTGAAAAAATCGGGGCAGACGGCTCGTTTGTCGGAAATTAAAAAAGCCGAAACTTTGAGAGAAAACCATAATGACGGCAAGAAAAACAAAAAGGATTACTCTAAACAGATGCAGGAATTGCTGCATAATACCTTAAAGAAAAATGATAAAGTACATTAATAACGCTAAAGTTAAGATTTACATTTAAGAAAAATTATTATAAACTCACGAAAGGTTGGCTAACTTATTGGGGAAAGAATATGGAAAACCAATATTATACATTAATGGAAAAACAGGACTTTTTTGAAATTATAGAAAACAAATACGGAGAATTGGCCATTTTTATTGATGCCAGAGACGGAGCACCGCAAGAACCGGTGTTGGAATTTGACGGCAAGAAAACCGCATTATTAAAGAGAGATGAGCGCAGAGCCATTATTTTGGATAATATAGATGCGGAAACCCGCGGTGTTTTGGCCGAAGCCGAGTTTGTTATGATTGTGGAGCTAAAAGCCGATATGGTTGAGCGTACTTATGCCGTACCGGTGGAAAACGTGGAAGAAGTTGTGTTACAAGGGCGGAGAATACGGGCTGATGAGCTACTGAAAGTCAAAAGCAAAGAAGATGTGTTAAAGGCTTTCGGTGCGATTAAAATCTGGACAGGCGGTGTTGGAAAATGATTGGTTTGGTATTTGTAACGCATGGCAATTTAGCTAAAGAATTTTTGGCAGCAATGGAACATGTTGTCGGTAAGCAGGAAAATATAGAGTGTATCTGTATCGGCCCGAGTGATGATATGGAAATGCGCCGACAGGAAATTTTGGAAAAAGCCAAAGGCGTGGATAAGGGTGACGGTGTCTTGCTTCTGACCGATATGTTTGGCGGAACGCCGTCTAATTTGGCAATGTCGGTTATCGGGCATGGTAATTTTGATGTCATTGCCGGAGTTAATTTGCCAATGTTGATAAAATTAGCTTCAATCCGCAAAGATAAAAATTTGGCAGAATGTGTGTTGAGTGCACAGGAAGCCGGCAAAAAATACATAAATATTGCTTCGCAGCTGTTAAACGGGGCGTCTAAATGAGCATAACAACAGAGCTGGTAATTCAAAATCAAAAAGGTTTGCATGCGCGTGCGGCGGCTGCCTTTGTTAATGCCGTTGCCGATTTAGATGCCGAAGTGTGGGTAGAAAAAGACGGACAGGAAGTTGAAGGAAATTCTATTTTAGGTTTGATGATGCTGGCAGCTTCCAAAGGGAGCATAATAAAAGTCAGAGCAGACGGCAAAGATGCCGAGCAAGCTGTGGCAAATTTAACCGGTTTAGTCAATTCGTTGTTTGGTGAAACCCTGTGACAGAAGAAAAACATTCGCGTAATAAAACAATCCGCCTATCGGTAAAAGATGAAATTCTTTGGGCTAAAAAAGCCGATAAAGCAGCTGTTCTGCAAACACCGGACGAGTGCAACAACAAAATTTTATGGCAGGATTCTTTGCGAGCCTTGAATTATCTTCCGGATGCTTTTGTTGACTTAATGGTTGTTGATCCGCCATATAATCTTACAAAAAATTTCGGCAAAAAGATATTTAGGCAACGCGAGGATGAAGAATACGGTAAATGGCTTGATAAATGGCTTTCCAAAACCGTTCGTCTGCTAAAAGACAACGCCAGTATCTATATTTGTTCTGATTGGCGTAGCTCTATTGTTGTGCCGCAAATAGCCGAAAAATATTTTACTTTGCGTAACCGAATTTCGTGGGAGCGTGAAAAGGGACGTGCCGCGGCAAACAACTGGAAGAACTGTTTGGAAGACATTTGGTTTTTTACTAAATCGGAAGAATATACTTTTAATCTGGATGCCGTTAAGGTGCAACGCAGTGTATTAGCGCCGTATCGTACGCCGGACGGAACTCCGAAAGATTGGGACGAAAAAGACGGAAACAAGATTCGGCTGACTGCTCCGTCAAATATTTGGACGGATATTACAATTCCTTTTTGGTCTATGGCTGAAAATACGGAACACCCGACACAAAAACCCGAAAAACTGATAGCAAAACTTGTTTTGGCATCCAGTAATGCCGGAGATATGGTGTTTGATCCGTTTGTCGGCTCCGGAACTACCGCCGTTGTGGCCAAAAAACTCGGACGGCGCTTTTTGGGAATTGAGCGTGAGCGCAAATATGTCGCATTAACAATGAAACGTCTGCAAGACGCCGAAACAAGACCGGAAATTCAAGGTTATGAAGATGGAATATTCAAAACCCGTAACGCGGTGGTTGATTAACTTATAAAAAGTCTTGAGTTTTCTTTTTTTGCGCCCTATATATAGAACATTATAATTAGCTGTTTAAGGAAGATAAATGAAGTTTGGTAAAAGTGCAATTATATGGCTGATAGCGTTTATAATGCTTTCTGTTATCTTTAATTTTGTGGAAAATAGAGGTTTTTCTACAAATTTGAACGAAGTCGCGTTTTCTGATTTTATAAATGATGTAAAAAATAAAAAGGTTTCATCCGTAGTGATTAGCGGCGCCGAAATATATGGTACGTCTAATGACGGAAGTCGTTTTACAACCTACGCTCCATATAGTCCGACAACGGTAGATACGCTTTTGGAAAACGGTGTAAAGGTAGATGCCAAACCGCAAGAGGATTCCGGTG
>CAYOYE010000111.1:0-3532 GCA_964408115.1 uncultured Azospirillaceae bacterium | reverse complement strand
ACTCCAATGCGTACAGTAGATTACTTTTGCCACTAGCATTTGCGCCCATAATCATTGAGTGCGGACAATATGACGGCAAAGAAGTTATTGCTCATAAAGAATCCATATAATTTCTTTTAGTTTTTGATTTTTGGGAATATGGAGCAGGTTTTGTCTGAAAATAATCTGGTCATATCGTTAGACGCGATGGGGGGAGATGATTCCCCTCGGGTCGTCGTTGAAGGCGTTGCTCTGGCACACAAAAACAATCCGGATATAAAATTTTTGTTGTTTGGTGATGAAAATGCAGTTAGCGCAGAAGTAAAGCGCTTTCCGGATATGTTGTCATATTGTAAAATTATACATTCTTCGGAACGGGTGCGCAATGAAGATAAGCCTTCGCAAGTTATTCGCAACAAAAATACCAGTATGTATATGGCTATAGATGCAGTGCGTAAGGGTGAGGCTATGGCCGTTGTTTCAGCAGGTAATACCGGTGCTTTGATGGCTATATCCAAGATGATTTTGAAAACAATTCAGCGTATTCATCGGCCGGCAATCTGTACCAATATTCCGCATAAAAACGGCAAGTGTATTATGCTTGATTTAGGGGCTAATACGGAGTGTAACGCCGTTAATTTGGTTGAATTTGCGATTATCGGTAATATTTTGGCGCGTCATACTTTAGGTATTGAACGCCCGAAAATTGCGCTGTTAAATATCGGCGCCGAGGAAATGAAGGGTAAAGAAGAAATCCATCAGGCGGCAAAGATGATTAAAGGCACTCATCTGGATTTGAATTTTATCGGCTATATTGAACCGCACCAAATCGGTGAAGGTTATGCCGATGTTATTGTTTCCGATGGGTTTACCGGTAATATTGCTCTTAAAACAATGGAAGGTACGGCAAAATTAGTATCTTTCCTGATTAAGAGTTCTATTAAAAATTCTATTTGGGTAAAAATCGGTTTTCCGTTTTTGTTGCCCGTTATTTACAGTCTTAAAAAAACAATGGATCCGCGAAAATATAACGGAGCTATGTTTGTCGGCTTAAACGGTTTGTCGGTCAAAAGTCATGGCGGAACTGATGCTGTCGGCTATTCTTATGCTATTGATAATGCTGCAAAATTGGTTAGACGCAATTTTGTGCAGACTATTCGTGATGAAGTTGAACATGTAGATTTAGACGAGCTTTCTCAGGATATATTATACGATGTTTATTAGAAGTGAAATGGTCGGTTTCGGACACTATCTGCCGAAAAAAGTTTTGACTAACGATGATTTATCAAAAATGGTGGAAACAAATGACGAATGGATTAGAACCCGTACCGGAATTTTAAGCCGCCATATTGTAGAAGATGAAACAACTTCGGTTATTGCCGGTAATGCCGTAGAAATGGCAATTAAAGATGCCGGATTGACGCCGCAAGACGTTGATGTTTTTATTTTGGCAACAATTACGCCGGATAATACAACACCGTCTACGGCAACAAAAATTGCTCGTAATCTCGGTTTTAGACATGGTGTGCCGGCGTTTGATATTTCGGCTGCTTGTTCCGGTTTTGTGTATGCGCTCACTCTGGCGGATAATATGATTCGTTTGGGGCAGGCAAAAACCGCGGTAATTGCCGGAGCCGAATGTTTGTCTAAAATTGTTGATTGGAGCGATAGAAATACCTGTGTATTGTTTGGTGACGGCGCCGGAGCCGTTGTTTTGCAGGCAAAAGAAGGACAAGGGACAAGTGACGATACCGGTGTTTTGAGCACCTGCATTTATTCTGACGGTGCGCAATATGACAGTCTGTTGACAACCGGTGGCGTTTCTTCTACCCAAACTCCGGGTTTTGTCAGTATGAACGGTAAGGAAGTATTTAAGCACGCCGTAGTTTGTTTGTCCGAAGCTGCAGAAACGGCAATGAGTTCGGCAGGGGTCGTAAAGGAAAATGTTGATTGGTTGATTCCACATCAGGCTAATATCCGCATTGTAGACAGCGTGGGAGAGCGATTGGGAATTGCCAAAGAAAAGGTTATTGTGTCGCTTGATCACCATGGCAATACTTCGGCAGCCTCTATTCCGTTGGCTTTGTCCGAAAATAAAATTGCCGGTCGTCTGCAAAAAGGTAATTTATTGGTGTTGACGGCAATGGGTGCCGGATTTACCTGGGGCGGAGCGGTTGTTCGCCTATAAATATCTGCGGAAATAAAGTTTAAGAAAACTCTCGTTCATAGATTTGGAACGAGAGTTTTTTTGTGATGAAAGTGTATCTTTTTTTGCCGTTTAGGTTATTTAAAATTAAATTCAAGCAAATTATTGTTGCCGCTACAACTGGTGGCAGCCGTACTGACTGAAACAGGTAGACACTCTGTGCCGCAGTCTTCGGCATAAGCCCTAACTTCTCTAGCTCCGGTATCATCATGAGAATTGAATAATACCCCGTATAACCCAGAAGATGTGGCTGCACCCCAGTCAAGAGTTGCCAGCTCCATACAGGCATCTTCCGGAATACCGGACAGATCAATTACAAAAGTACCGTTCAAGCCACCCCAACCGGCTTCTTCATTAAAATAAATTTTGCCGCCGAACGGGTTGTTTAGAGAGCCGTCTGCCTGAAATACCTCCTCCGGAGCCAGTTTGGCTTTTTTCACAATAGCTTGATTTAAAAAAGAATCTCCTTTATTGTATTTATAAAGTGTTAGGATATTGGCAGAGATTTGCGCTACCAAATCAACCGTTTTGTTGACCTTAAATTTGGTCATAGCTTTGGAATAGCCGGCAATACCACCAACGCTTAAAACACCGATTATAGCCAGAACCCCCAGCATTTCAATCATACTTCTCCCGCTTTGCACCAAATCTACTTGCGCTTTTCTCGCTCGTGTACCTACTTTGTACACGTCGCTCCAAAAGTGCGGCGTATCTTTGGCACAAATCGGAAGAAACCGTCCGTATTGCCCCACACTCCGGACGTTCAGCGTGCCTTGAATGAAGTTCTTGAAAGTTGTATTTTTTACCTGATTTTGCAAGGCAAATTTGTGTTTGTTTAGGCTCTCAACCCCAGAATCTGCAGAGAGAGAGAGAGCATTTTTGCTAAGCCTTTTTGTGAGCCGAAAAGCATCTTAATTTCTCCTGTTAAAAGTTAATATTACAACCGAAACTATAACAAACATAACTTAAATATTCGTTAAACCTTGATAAAAGTTGCGCATTAAATTCTACCATAAATTACTTGACAAAAAATTCCTACTGTAGTAGAATGAAAACAGATTTGAACTTATTGACAGTTTGGGAGTGTGTGTTATGAGTAAAAATGAAGTTGCAAAAAAAATTAAACAGTCGTTTGCAAAAGTAAGAAACAGTGTGAAAAGAGCCGCAAAAGAAGTGGCAAAAGAATATGGTGAGGCCGATGCCTTTAGAGCCGAGGAGGCCGAAAAAATGTCTCCAAGACAAGCGTATGATGCTGCAGTGGCGGAGCAGATTGCACTGCATGGTATTAATGACAAATATATGTAATAATATTTTGAGTTAGAAGTTAGTTTTACAAATAAAAAGCCT
>CAYOYE010000110.1:0-3561 GCA_964408115.1 uncultured Azospirillaceae bacterium | reverse complement strand
AGGTTAAATCATTATGGAGGGCATACATATTAAGGATTTTTATCTATTATCCTTAAAGCCATTTTGTAAGAACAATCAGCAACATTTTTATTATTTTCAGCCTCCTTTTCCAATATATTAAGGACTCTTTCTCCCGAAATGTTAGCATCATTTTCATTACTAATACTCATAATATTATTAAGGTTATTATGAACCCTTTTAGATACTTCAACATCATCCAGTCTTTCCAAGACTTTTTCCGATATGGCGACATGGGCATCTAAATTCTCTAAATAGGCATATTCTGAGGTAAGTGCCTCTTGTGATATTTTACTAATTTGAACAACTTGTTCATCTGTAAATTTTTCATAAGGCGCATTTGCTAAATACTGCATTTTCTCATCCCATGTCATATTGCTACTCATATCGCTTTCCTTTCACTTTCAGGTCTTAAATTTACACCGATAGGTTACCATTTGTGTTTATTATATATTTCTATACTGTTTTTGTCAACTTTTATATATATTTTTCGGATAATATCTATTTATAACTTTTAAAACACAAAAAAAGCACCCCAATCGGAGTGCTTTTTTTGCATTTCCTTGCGGAAATTATTTATACTGTGCAATATGCTCTAACAATGCGCGTTTTTCGTCAACATTCTTTTGAGCTTTATTCAACAGCATTTCATAACGTTCCGGATTTGCCTTATTAACAACCTGGAAACGTGTTTCGCTGGACATAAAGTCTGACAACGGTTTAGACGGAGCTTTAGAATCCAATGTCAACGGAGCTTTGCCCTCTGCCATATTATCCGGATTATAGCGATATAACGGCCAGCTGCCGGTTTCTACGGCATTCTTTTGGTGCGATAAACCGTCTGCCATATTCAATCCTTGGTTAATACATGGGCAATAAGCAATGATAATTGAAGGTCCGTTAAAGGCTTCTGCTTCGTTCATGGCTTTAATAACCTGCATATCGTTTGCACCTAAAGCAACTTGCGCAACATAAACGTTACCATACGACATAGCAATCATTGCCAAATCTTTCTTCGGTAATTCTTTACCTGCTGTCGCAAATTTAGCTGATGCACCCAGCGGGGTAGCTTTAGATTGCTGACCACCGGTGTTAGAGTAAACGCCCGTATCCACAACCAAAATATTAACGTTGCGTCCCGAAGCAATAGCATGGTCTAAACCACCGAAACCAATATCGTATGCCCAGCCGTCACCACCGATAATCCATACGGATTTCTTAATCAGATAATCGGCAATTTCGCTCAGATGTTTAGCTTCTTCGCTGTTTACGGCAGCCAATTTGACACGCAAAGCAGCCACATTATCACGTTGAGCATCAATTTCAATGTCATTTGACTGCGGATTGCTCAAAATCTTGTCGGCAATTTCGCCTACTTTATCTTTCAAGCCTTCCAGCAAAGTTTTGGCCGTTACGGTTTCGTGATCAATAGAAACACGCATACCCAAACCAAACTCGGCATTATCTTCAAACAAAGAGTTCGCCCAAGCCGGTCCATGACCTTTTTCATCTTTGCAATACGGAGTCGTCGGTAAGTTACCGGAATAAATTGAAGAACAACCCGTTGCATTGGCAACAACCATTCTGTCACCGAATAACTGGGTCAACAACTTAATATACGGAGTTTCGCCACATCCGGCACATGCACCCGAAAATTCAAACAACGGCTGAATCATTTGTGTTGTCTTCGGCATATTTTTAGCAACTTCAGTTCTCTTTACATACGGCAGAGTTTCAAAGAAGTTCCAGTTAGCTTTTTCAACATCCAGATGATTTTCAATATGATCCATATTGATAGCGCCGAGTTCCGGATTTGCCTTATTTTTAGCAGGACATGCGGTTACGCAAACGCCACAACCGGTACAATCTTCCGGAGATATTTGCAACATAAATTTCTTACCGGCAAATTCTTTACCTTTATAATCGGCAGATTTCAAAGTAGCCGGAGCATTTTTCAACTGTTCTTCCGAAGCAACTTTCATACGAATAACGCCATGCGGACAAACAATGGAACATTTACCGCATTGAATGCAGGTATCAGCATCCCAAACCGGAATTTCTGTCGCGATACAACGTTTTTCATATTGAGTTGTACCTGTCGGCCATGTACCGTCAATAACTTCCTGCAATTCCGAAGTCGTAACGCTATCGCCTTTATCGGCAATCAATTTAGCGGTTAAACCTTGAACAAACTTCGGAGCAGCTGCCGGAACAGGTGCTTGACGATGGAACTTGGATGTTACATGGTCAGGATAGCTTACTTCAAACATGTGTTCCAAAGAGGCATCAACTGCGGCATAGTTCTTTTGAACAACGGCATCACCCTTTTTGCTGTAAGTTTTCTTAATAGCTGCCTTAATTTGAGCAATAGCTTCATCTTTCGGCAAAATATTGGAAATGGCAAAGAAACATGTCTGCATTACGGTATTAATTCTTTGTCCCATACCGGTAGCACGAGCAACTTCTACGGCATTAATAGTGTAGAACTTCAAGTGTTTAGCAATAATCTGTTCTTGAACTTCTATCGGTAAATGATCCCAAACTTCTTCAGCTTTATACGGAGCATTCAACAAGAAAGTTGCACCGTCTTTAGCAATGTGCAGAATATCTACTTTGTTCATAAATTGGAACTGGTGACAAGCAACAAAATCTGCCGATGTAATCAAATATGCCGAACGAATCGGATTATCCGAAAAACGTAAGTGTGAAGTTGTCATAGATCCGGATTTACGAGAGTCATATACAAAATAGCCCTGACCGTATTTTCCGGCATCTTCGGCAATAATTTTAATAGAGTTTTTGTTTGCACCAACCGTACCGTCTGCGCCTAAACCAAAGAATACGGCGCGAACAACGTCTTTCGGTTCAACATCAAATGATGTATCATAAGCCAATGATTTATGACCCAAATCATCATTAATACCAACCGTAAAGCCGTTAATCGGGTTAGCCGAAGCGGCATTATCAAACACAGCCTTAGCCATAGCTGGAGTAAATTCTTTAGAAGAAAGTCCGAAACGCCCGCCGTAAATTTTCGGTAAGGCAGCCAATTTGCCGTTAGAAAATGCCTGCGATAAAGCTGTTACAACATCCAAATACAAAGGTTCACCCAAAGAGCCGGATTCTTTTGTTCTATCCAAAACAGTAACGGTTTTAGCCGTTTTCGGCAGAGCTTTCAAGAAAGATTCCGTTGGGAACGGACGATACAGATGAACTTTCAAAACGCCTAATTTTGCACCATTGGCGTTCAGATATTCAATGGCTTCTTCTACGGTTTCGGCACCCGAGCCCATTACTACAACAACGTTTTCGGCATCTGCTGCACCGCTGTAATCAACAACATGATACTGACGACCGGTAATCTTGGCAAATTTGTTCATTTCTTCTTGAACAATGCCTTCAACTTTTTCGTAGTAACCGTTAGCAGCCTCACGCCCCTGGAAAAATACGTCAGGGTTTTGTGCAGTACCGCGAATAACCGGAGATTCCGGACGCAAAGCGTGTTCAGCATTAAACTTGTAGTTTACGCCGTCTAACATAGCT
>CAYOYE010000109.1:0-3591 GCA_964408115.1 uncultured Azospirillaceae bacterium | reverse complement strand
CTTTTTCTTTGTGATGACTCCGCGGTTTATATACGGCAATAGCCGTACCGCCACGATTTTTTACAACTTTCATTGACGGAATATCCGTCATCCCGTCACCAAAATAAATAATGCGGGAATAAGGAATCCGTCGCTTATCGTCCGGCGTAAATTCATTAACGGCCTTATCATCAAATTTGCCTAATCCCTTATTAATTTTGGCCAGATACTGCACTTTTCCGGAATAGTTGACCACCCTCGCCGGCCAAATCGGTAAACCGTCTTCGTCATACGCAAAAGCACAACCGTAAACATCATTAAAAAACTTACGGATACTGCACCCCTCTATAATTTCTTCATAACCGGAAGAAATTATGTAATGTTCAATATCCAAATCCAGATATTTACCGTATTTGTTTATGCGTTCAAACCACTCTTTTACCCCTTTATAATAAACGATAAACTCGCCGCAACATGCCAAATTTTCTTTAGTCAGGCGCAGACCGACATTTTGCGCAACCTTTTTGAAATAATACATACTCCCCGTAATCTGATCTACGCCGTTTTGCGCGGACCAGCTATTGGCCTCTTTCCAAAAATCATCCGGTTTCATACCCAGTTCCGGAATTAAGAAATAATCCTGCATATAGGTTGTACTTAATGTTTCATCAAAATCATAAACAAATGCCACTTTTGTTCTTGCCATTTTCTATTCCTCTTTCGTTCTATATCGGGGCAGTTTAGCACAAAGTTGTTAAAAATTAATCAATTTTATGTGTCAAAAATAAAAAAGCTAAAGCCTACGGATAGGCTCGCCTCCCGTATGCTAAAGTTTTTTAGCGCGTCTAAACGCTTTAATACTGTCCGTTTTTGCTAAATTTTTTCCGCCATTGTTGCATAACGGCAACAGCCTCGGCGCGACATTCGGCAATCGGGTCGGCATAAACACCGTCTTTCAGGAGTTGATATAGTTCATCATCCTTAAAGCCGATATCCGCAGCATCTTTTCGGGTTGCCGCAAAATAAATTTTTTCAATATTAGCCCATTTAGCCGTCATCAAACACATAGGGCAAGGCTCGCAACTTGTGTATAAAACGCAGCCGGACAAATTCCAGGTTTTCAAAATTCGGCAGGCTTCTCTAATGGCCTGCACCTCACCATGCGCCGAAGGATCGTGATTTGCCAAAACGTGATTCCAGCCGCCGGCAATCTGCTTACCGTCTTTATAAATCACCGCGCCAAACGGACCTCCCGTTGGCTTTTCCGCATCTTGCAGCGAGGTTGCCGAAAAAGAAATTGCTTTTTGCATTGCCTCTATATCATTTTTATCATAACTCATATTATTCTCCTTTTAATAAAAAAGTTATAACTTTCTTTAAATTTATTTTCAAGCGGAAAATACTTATGCCGGATTTTGATTTGGCGTCTGCTTAAAAATAAAATTTAGATTTGTGCAAAAAAAACAGGCGCTCCGTTTGGGAGAACGCCTGCTTGGTCATAGCTTATAAATCTACGGATATTTATTTAACGTTTTGGGTAAATTTCTTATAAATATCAAGCAATTTTGCTTTGGCCGATTTATGACTCATTCCCTGCTTTTCAAGGTCTGCACAACTGGTAGTCGTAGTTTCATTTCCGTTAGTTTGTGTCACAGTTACATCACCGTTATGATTTTTCGTCAAAACCATTGTACCTTCATTTCCTTTAACCGTATAAATTTTATCTCGTTTTCCATCGCCGTCAATATCGCGTTTTTCATAGGTTACAACAGCTTTTTCCTGACCGGAAGCATCTTTGTAGGTTGTAGATTTTTCATACGAAACTTTGTGGCCGTCCTGATACTCTTTAATGCTAACCTTATCTTTTAACTTGCCGATATGCTCTACTGCTTTAGTTTTATCGCCATCTTCATCCACAATCGTAATTTTGGCTGACTTATCTACTTTAGTATTATCCAATATCCCGTGAGCTAACCTTGTACCACTGGTTGCCTCGGCAGTTCCGTTATAATTCTTTCCATCCCCGTCTTTTTTCATACCAAATGTATATTTATGCAACTGTTCTGCTTTAGCCGGAGTTTTACCTTCAAGTGTTTCCGTTGCTACTTGTTTGTCTGCTGCGTTTAGCGCCTCAGTTTTTGGTGTTACCAGTTCTTCTTTTTCTTTCGGTATCTCTAAGGTTGATGACGTTTTTTGACTACCCGCTCCTTGCGAATGTTCTGCTACCTTATGGATATGTTCTCTTTGCCATTCCTGCAAATTATGAACTCTGGCATCACGATCATTTGCCCAGTCCTGAATAGTATTCTTTTGCTCATCTGATAATTGAGATTCGTTAACCAACTTTGCCAACTCGCTCTGACGATAAAAATGGTGATCACCCTCTTTAATAACACCCATTTCACGCAACATTTCATTAGCATTTTTGGCATCAATACCAAAAGATTCAAATCTGCGGTCGGCTGCGTTATCTCCATTCCACAAACTTTCTGCCGCCGCACCTGTGTTAGTTACATCTGCCGACACCTCCGGTGTGGTATTACCGGCACCTGTTTCAGGCGTTGTCACTTTGCCTAAATCCTGACCGTCATGGTGTCCGCCCAAAACATTAGCCAACTGCAAATCTTTGATTTCTTCGGCCATAGCCGCTCCGGCTAAACCGAGCGCAGCACCGCCAATTGCCGATACAAATGCGGTTTTAGGATGAGATTTTTGGGCCAGCGAAACATTCTGCATCACCGCCTTAAAATCATTTTCGGATAAATTCGGCGCAATTTCTTGGATTTTTGCCGCCAACTCGTTCTGATCACTTATTTTTTCCAGCTGACGCAAGTCGTCTTTAGATATGTGACAATCATTGTTAGCAAAAATATTTTTCAGTTCCTTACGGGCACGTTTAAGATTAGACCATTCAGAAAATCCTCTCACCATACCAATACCCAAAGAAGAAGCCATAGAAGCAGCTCGCCGCGGAGAAGAAATTATTTTATTAAACCCTCGTTCCCATACACTGCCGCTAATAGCCGCTGCGCCTGCACCTGCATCTCCTACATGTCCGGTTAATTTACTAACAAAACCTAAATTTTGACTTATGCCGTCAAGACCGCCTCCCAACGAAAAATATGCTGCAATACCTGTACCTAAGGCCTGACCTGCCAAAGCCAGAGCTTCGGCGCGATTTTCTCTCTTGCCCAGGTGTTTGCACCACCCCAAAAAATTATCTCCCGTCTGTTCGTTATACTTTTTATAAGACGAATATAATGCCCTACCGGTTTTAAATGCAGAATATGCCGTCAAACCAACCGGCCCAAACGCAAAACCGATGCCGGCAGATATAGCCGCATTTTTAAGAGCATTCTTGCCAATAGCGGCCACCGTACGCATAGATCCGTAAAGTTTAGGATTTTTTTGCGCAAATTCGTTATTCATTTTTACAATCTGACTGGAAACACGTGGCGCATTAACAAGTCTTGCCATACGGGATCCTAAATTGCTTAAATTGTTTACCGTTATACCGTTTGCGGTTGTGATAGCCCGAGCCAAATATTTTGTATCATTATACGGGCCTTTATAATCGGCTACATTTACCAGCTTTTGTTTAAGATATTCTTC
>CAYOYE010000108.1:0-3610 GCA_964408115.1 uncultured Azospirillaceae bacterium | reverse complement strand
CATCCATTTTTGCACCAAACTTTCCACCTGCTCCGTTGTTACTTTCATCTTTTCGGCAAATTCGGAAATAGTAAAAATATCGTGATGATTATGAATTCGGCGAAAACGTAATATTATATACAACTCGCGCCAACGCCACAGACGCAGCAGATAATACAACAATATCTCCACCGCCATCAAAATACGCACCGGTATTTGATAATATAACGTACCGTCCAAATCACAAACTAACAGTTTTTTGCCTTTAGTCATAGTTCTATCAACTTATTATTTGTAAATACACTCAACAACGGTATGTCGGTAAATAACAAAAGTAACGCCAAAACGCCTAAACAGATAACTCCTAATATCAGTTTTTTCTCTTTATACAGCTTTTCCGGACGCCAAACAGCAGAATCCGCCGAATAAGCCAATGACAGATAATAACAGAACAAAACACAGATAAAAGGAATTAGCACGACAAACTCTATCCGATATTTTATTAAAAATATACCGCTAAAAAATACCGACATCATAGCATAGAATAAGGCCGACACCAGCAGACTGTTTTCCGAATATGTTTTTAGAGATTGCCGATATAAAGCCGCTGCCGATTTATCCGTAAACATACGATATTCGGAAAGCCGTTTTACCGCCATCAGAAAAGCCCCTGCCGTCCAATAGCCCAAAAACAAACTAAGCGGAGGTAAATAATCGTCGGTTATTAAAAACCAACCGATCAATAAACGTAACCCCATATTAAAAGATTCGGATATCACATCAACATAGGCAATATCTTTACTGCGCAGCGGCTTAACATTATAAACAAGCCCCATCACTGCCAATATTACCTCTGTCAGAAAAATCGGAAAAGAGAGAAAATAAGACAAACCCAAGCCTAATGACAGTAAAAATAAATACTCCGCGCCGATTAGACTGGCATCTACCTGCCAGGTTACCAACGGACGGTGTTTTTTTATCGGATGATATTTGTCCGAACCGGCATCTAAATATTCGTTTATAACATAATTTGCCGAAGCCACAAGACTGGTGGCCAGCAACCCTGTAATAAGCCTGAAAGCAAGATAACCGGCACTGTTAAAACCGATAAATCCGCCACAAAGAAAAAAGGCTATAGCACTCCCCGGTAAAATAAAAAGCTGTTTAATCCAGTGGTCAGGTCGGGCAATTTTGATGTACGGCAATATGGTGTTCATACGCAACCTTTGGTGTTTATTATTGAAACTAAAAATAATCATTACTCCTGAAATTTAGAGAAAAATAAACCTGTTATCCCACCCAAAAGCAGAATAACAGGTTTTCGTTATCTTACAAAGACAGCAACGGAGACCAAGCCGGATCCGAGGCTTCTGACGGAGTGATAACACGCCGTTCATTATCACCGGTTAAGTCTATGCTGTACAAACGCACAGGTCCGCCCCTATCCTGACGGAAATACATCAGAACACGACCGTTTGGCGCCCAGGTCGGACCTTCTACCAAATAGCCATCCGCCAACAAACGTTCGCCGGTACCGTCCGGATACATTACACCGATATAGAAAGCGCCACCTGCCATTTTAGTAAACGCGATATAATCACCACGCGGCGACCATACCGGCGTAGCATAGCGCCCTTTGCCAAAACTGATACGCTCAACATTGCCACCGTCTGCGTCCATAACATAAAGCTGCTGATTGCCACCCCGATCGGAGTTAAACACAATCTTGCTACCGTCAGGCGAATAGCTCGGCGAGGTAGAAATGGCCGTACCGTAAGTCAACTGTCTGGTACGTTTTGTGGCTAAATTCATCTCATAAATATTGGTAGAACCTTTGCTGGCAAAACTCAACAAAACTTTGGAGCTGTCCGGCGAAAATACCGGTGCAAACGTCATCCCCGGGAAATTGCCCAAAACCTGACGGCGGTTGCTATCCAAATCCAATAGATAAACACGCGGATTGTTACCGACATATTCCAAATACGTTACTTTTTGCATATTCGGCGAAAAACGCGGAGTTAAGGCTAAATTACGACCGTCTGTCAAAAACTTATGATTTTCGCCATCCTGATCCATCATTGCCAAACGTTTTCTACGGCGCGTGGCAGGTCCGCTTTCGGAAACATAGACAATACGGGTGTTGAAATATCCTTTATCACCGGTTATCCGCTCATAAACGGCGTCAGCCACAACGTGGGCTATGCGCCGCCAATTATCTTTGGTGGTGGTAAATGATTTACCCAGCATCTGCTGTTCGGCAACAACATCCCACAAGCGGAAATCTACCCGAATCCGATTATTCGGTAATTCGGTCAACTGGCTCTGAATCAGAGCCTGCGATTTGATTGCCTGCCAATCAATAAATTTCGGTTGTTCATCCATAGAACTCAACTTACCGATATAGCTGCGTTCCGGCAGAATACGAAACAATCCGCTTCGTTCCAAATCGGCGGTTAAAACTTCCCGCACTTTAGAGGCATAATCGTTACCGGTAATTTTTGTAAAAAAGCCGGCGTCATCACCAATCATAGCCGGAATGGCTATCGGCATCGGATTACGCGTAGCTCCGCGAACATCAATTTGCAGTTCGGCATGGGCAGATGCCCCGACAAACAACATTAATGCCGCTAAAATATACTTTATTTTCATTGTTATTATCCTCAAATTAATATCTTATGTGAGCTTACTCTACAACAAATAAAAAAAGTGTAAAGCAGAAAAAGTGCTTATAGACATTAATATATCTGCCACAAACCATTTGACAATTAAATAAGAATATTTATCCTTACCGTAGGGGGAATAATTTTATGAATATCGTAGAGTTTAAACAACAAATTTCGCAATACAAGGCGCTAATCGGGTTTGATTACGGGACAAAGCGACTCGGTGTTGCCGTATCGGATTTACTGCTTACCGTTGCCACGTCTTATAAAATAATTTATCGCTCGGATTTGGTTAAAGATATTGCCGAAATAAAAAAAATCATAAAGGAAAAAGAAATTGGCGGAATGGTTTTCGGTTTGCCTTTGCAGATGAACGGAGAAGAAGGCAGTATTGCTGCCGAAGTAAGAGAGTTTGCCGCTAAACTGCATACCGAAACGGGATTGCCCTATTTTTTTTGGGACGAAAGATTATCGTCTTCGGCCGTAGAACGTTTTTTGATTAGCGAAGTAGATTTATCCAGACAAAAGCGCAAAAAAATATTAGACGCTTCGGCAGCCGCCTATATTTTACAAGGCGCGCTTGATGCACTGAATTATCGGTAATTTTTTCTATTTTTTCAATAAAATAATGACAAAAAAAAGACCGGTTTTTGTTTACAAAACCAGTCTTTATACTTTCGTGTTTTACCACTTTGATGTGTTAACCTTCAGCTGGATAATATCTTTTGCCAGCGAAGGGTGTGAGTTAGCCAAGCGGTCACAAACTTCTCTGAACAGAGAGTTGAAGCTCGGCTTACGACATTGCTGCGCAAGGACTTCCCGTCTGATAGCAACCTTTTCGCTAGCAGACCCAACTACGGACATAACTGCATTTGCAAGTCCGTTTATCTTAATCTCTTTTCTGAACTCCTGTGCAATTTTTGCTCTGAGAGCGCGATTGCTCTTATTCTCATTTGCCATAATATAAA
>CAYOYE010000107.1:0-3613 GCA_964408115.1 uncultured Azospirillaceae bacterium | reverse complement strand
ACGGCGACAATAAAATATCTATAGAAAAAATTGTCAACAATGCAAATCAGGACACAGCCAAAGTTGAAAAGCAGTCCAAAGTTACCGAAAGTAACGCAGATACCATTTTAGAAAAGTCAAAGGAAAATACTGCTCCGGAAGTTGAAATTTCGCTTGAAGATATTTTTGCACAGGCAGAGAAAGATACGCAGGCCTCGCCTAAAGATGATGATTTAGATGCCTTGCTTACAACAGCCTTAACCGAAAACAAAAAAACAGTTACAGCGGAAAAATCATCAAATAAGTCGGCAACCGAACAAAAAACACCGCCGGCAGCAGATGATGATTTAGATTCCTTGCTCGCAACAGCCTTAACCGAAAACAAAAAAACGGTTACAGCGGAAAAATCATCAAATAAGGCGGCAACCGAACAAAAAACACCGCCGACAAAAAATACCGACATCCTATTGGAAGCGTTTTCTGATGATGCCGAAAGAAAGAGCGCTGCCGAAAATGTTAAGCCGTTAGACGATATCGCCCCTGCCGATAGCAAAGAAAATTCGGCACCGGTTGACATTAACGCCGGTAAACATCTGCACTCTTATAATGATGCAATGCAAAAAATTAAAGAGGCGCTTCATTCTGACGACAACGTATCTTTAAGCGATATTGACGTAAAACCGGTGGCTCTGGGCGGTGAAGAAGCTGATGACAGTGCAAATTCGGTTGAAAATAATACACAGACTGATGACTTTGTATTAGACGAAGAAACGTTTGAAAAACTGTTTAATTTAGGTTCGGAAACTCAAACGACCGAAAATACCGATGACGAATGGGAATACGTTGATGAAAACGGTAATCCGGTAAGCCCTGATGATAGTGATGAATGGGAATATGTGGATGAAAACGGAAATCCCGTAAATCCTGACGATAGCGGCGAATGGGAATATGTGGATGAAAACGGCAATCCTGTTACACCTAACGATAATGATGAATGGGAATATGTGGATGAAAACGGCAATCCGATAAAGTGAGCCGACAAAAGGTGGAATTAAGAGAAAAAAATATATTTACAAATAAATATAGGTTAATTACAATAAGGTAAAACAGGGGGAAGAAATGGCAGAAGAACAAAATGCAGTAGTAACAAAAGAATCGCTCTGGTATATTGATAACTATATCGTTTTAATAGACTATTACGATCGTACTATATCGCGAATTGCGGCCCGTTGCATACGGAGCGGTAACATCGCTTTGGAAGAATATAAGTTTTATCCTTATGTTTTAGACGTGTTAGAAGAAATAAACGAAACCGGCAACTATATTCTGGATCACACCGAATTATACCCGTATGTAGAAAGAAAAATTGCCGGTGGGGTGGCTGCCCTAAAGAAAAATCTGGCCATTTATCAGGAAGAATTGGCTAACAACCAATCTCCGGAGATGCTAAAGACTGACCCGAACGAAACCAAAAAAATAAATGAAGCGCTGAAAAGTTTTGATAAATCGGTTGATCCGACTTCCGGTGCCGGTATGAATATTGATGAACTAATGGAAAAGTTAATGGCCGAAAACAATATTCAGGCAAATTCTGAACCTAAACCGCAGGAATAAAAGATGAAAACAACAATAAATATAAAAAAGCTGATTTTGTTATCTTTTTTTGCACTTGGATTAACGGCCGGTTGTGCCGTCAGTCAGGGTGAAGAAAACGTTACGGCCTCCCCGAAAAAAGAAGTTGAAACAATCAATCCCGATTTGGATGTTTCTTTTGTAGAACCGGAAGATGTTTCTATGATTCGGACACCGGAAGGAGCTAATGCGCTTGATTTGGAAACGCCGTTACGTTGTAATGTCAACTGGCAAACGCAACAGATGGTCCTGACATTACCGTACGTTAAGTCGGCATTTAAGCTGGAGCGCAACGGACAGAATGACCCGTTACCGCGTTTTGAGGTGACCGGTTTTAGTTTTGATATGATGCCGGCTGAATTAGCTTTGGTAAAACTCACTAAAGAAGCCGGAATCCGCGTATCTTCGCAAGACGGACCGTACACCAGCATTTCGGCAGAAGATTTGAAAGGTGAATTTTCCGAAGTAATCAAAATGATTGCCGAATCGGCAGATATTTACTACTCTTATAATGCCAAAGATAAAATTTTGACATTAAGTCGGCGTGTCAGTATGACCCTTTATACCCCACCTTCCCGACCGATTATATTGGGCTTGCTTGATGTTATTCGCGGTGCCGGTATAACGGATATTGTAACAAACTGGGCGGATTATTCCATCACGTTTGATGCCGATATTGAAACACAAAAGAAAATGGTAGAACTAATCAATTTGTTTGAAAACAGCCCGACTTTGGTGGCGTATGATGTCAGCATTTTCCGTCTTTATCCCTACGATGGGCAAAAAGATATTGAATGGAAAGATATGTTAAAGGCGTTTGATTTTGGTTCTATCACAACGGCACAGACCGGTGTAATTGGACGCGTATTAACAACGACCAATGATATTTCCATTGAAAAACTGCAACAATTTTTGGGCAGCCAAGCGCGGATAGAATCCATTTCAGAAGGTAAATTTGTTGTGCCGAATCAATGGCTGTCGCGTTTTGATATCGGTAAATGCAGCAAACCTGAGGCTAATGCCTACGGGATGTCGGTTTTGGCAAAAGCAACCATTCAAAAAGGTAATGAAATTTTCTCGGATATTACGCTGGAAGAAACCAACGGACAAGTTACCCACTTTAATATCCGCAATAAATTAGGAGAAAATTTCCTGATTATAGGGTTGCCTAACCTTTTGTTCGGGATAGACGCGCCGAAATCAGAAACAATAATTTTTATGGTTCCACGTTTAATCAGAACTCTCAAAACCAACGAGAATATCAAAAACAGAATTTAATCGGAGGAAAATATGGAAGTAAAACAACAACCGAGCGCACCTCGTAAACTAAGGAAAATTAAGCGTTCCAAAGTTAATACAACCAGCCAACAACCGATAACTTTCAGTTTACCGGGGACAGTCAATCAGACGAATGTTGCAGACAACTATGGCAACCAGCGATATTTTGATGATAACGGCGATTCCGAAAATGTTCGTTTTGTTACCGAAAGCGGCATGCAGAATATACAGGCAGAAACGATTGCCGATTTATTGAAAAACAAAACCGTTATTTTATTGTTGTTTATTTGCGCAGCCTTTAGTATTGCTTTAGGATTTTTTGTTTGTGCCAATCAAAAAGGCGTCGCGAAAAAGGGGCTTGAGGGAGTTGTGGTCAATGAAGATGTGCCGTCAGGACGCAGTCGTTGTGGGTTGGTTGAGCCGCATCAGGGTTGTGTCTTATACATAATGAATCCGAAAAATCAAGAAGTTTCCGGACGGGATTTTTTCACCACAGCGGCCCAATGGACGCAAAGGGAACGTTATCTGATTGAAACCGGTAATATGCACTATAGCACCAAAAGAATAAAACCGGGGTATATCGCCCAAATAAATATTCCGCCGCTCTCATATCGCTAAAAGTAATTCCGAATCTTAACGAATAGTTAAGTTATATTTGCTATAGTTTCGGTTGTAATTATAACTTTTAACAGGAGAAATTAAGATGCTTTTCGGCTCACAAAAA
>CAYOYE010000106.1:0-3613 GCA_964408115.1 uncultured Azospirillaceae bacterium | reverse complement strand
ATTAAACTTTTTATATATTAATCCGGCAATGAAAAACCCTAAAACCGGAGAAAACATCAGAGAGCAGGAAATTGCCAGACTTAAAGAATTGAAAGCGCAAGGATATAAAATTGTCGGCTTAGAAATGACTGTTCCCGAATTAGCCGAACTTTGCGATAAAAACATTGATCCGCAACACACAGACGGCAAACAAGATCAATCTTGTGCCAAGGAAATAGCCGAAAACAAAGAGGCTCTATTAGAAGAATTTAAGGGGGAAAAAGTTATTTTCGTTTCTAACCGCATGGATTTAGATTGTATTGCTTCCTATGTTATAGCTGACGCTTATTTGCATGGCGAAGACATAAAATATAATGACAATCTGGCGCAAATTAATGCCCACGATACTCACCAGAAAGCAAAATGGGACGGTCCGAAACCAATTAGAAAGGCTTTTGATCCGAATAATAAAACTGCCGCAATAGCATCATCTATCAAAGTATTTGCAGCTACTCCGGATAATGTAAAAGACGTAAAAAATTTTATTAAAACAGGAGAAGTCAGAGAAGACGTTATGCAAAATTACCGCACTGTTCAAAACGGTATTATTGATGCCGTTGAATCCGGTAAGATCAAAGTAGAAGTTGCAGATGGTGTTGCCTATGTTGAAACAACCTTGCCTTGCGCAACTAACGTTGGCTACTCTTTTGCACCTGTTGTTGTAGCCACTAATCCGGCAATGAAACTCGGTCCGCAAGGAACACCTTTCCGCAAGGTTAGTATTTGTCAGCATGAAGCCGGATATATTGATTTGAATGCAGTCGCTGAAAAATTAAATACTAAAGAAGACGGCTGGGGCGGTAGTCCGACTTTTAAGGGGTCAAAACAAGGTGAAAACTGCAATATTCCGCTTTCTGACATTAAAAAAGTTGTTAATGAAAATTTGGCGCCGAAATATAAAGAAAAAGTACAAGCTAACAAGATGCTTAAAATGAAAAGCCGGACGGAGAAAAAGCAAGGTCTTTCCATCTAGGAAAAGCCGGCACAATAACGGGGTAGCGGATATGCCGATACTCCGTTTCTTTATATTAATAAAAATCTGTTGATTTTTGTCTGGTTTCTGGTATATTTGGGCGCACGAGGTAAGATATGGCAGAAGTAATTACTTTCGGGTGTCGTATGAACGCGTATGAATCCGAGGTCATAAAAGAAAAGCTCAAAGATTTTGATAATCTGATTGTTATTAACACCTGCGCCGTTACCGGCGAGGCAGAACGTCAGTGTCGCCAAACAATTCGCAAGTTAAAACGCGAAAATCCGTCTTCCAAAATTATTGTTACCGGTTGTTCGGCTCAGGTGAGTTCGTCTAAAATTGCCGCTATGCCGGAAGTTGATCTGGTGTTGGGAAATAAAGAAAAAAAGCAGATTGAACAATATGTTGCCGCCATATTCAACAACAAAAATCAGGTTAGCGATATTTTTAATGACGAAGACTGCGGAGATTACATTATAACCGGCTTTGAGGGTCGTCATAAGGCCTTTGTCCAAATCCAGCAAGGATGTAATCATCGTTGCACTTATTGTATTGTGCCATACGCACGCGGTAAAAACCGTAGTGTGCCTGAAGATTTGATTGTGCAACAAATTAAGACGCTGCTTGATAAAGGATTTCGGGAAATATGCCTCACCGGAGTAGATATTTGCTCGTATGAGCCGTCATTTAGTGCAGTAGTACATCATATTTTGGAAAGGGTGGAAAATCTGCCGTTATTGACATTCGGTTCGCTTGATCCGGCTGCCATTGATGATAAATTTATTGATTTGCTCAAAAAATATCAAAATATCGGTAACTACTTTCATTTTTCCGTTCAATCAGGCGATAATCTTATTTTAAAAAGAATGGGACGACGGCATTCCCGAGAAGATGTTATCGCTTTATGTCACAAAATAAAAGCCGTAAAAAATGACGCCTATTTCGGGGCAGATTTTATCTGCGGTTTTCCAACCGAAAGTGATGAGGCTTTTGCTAACACCTGTCGTCTGGTAGAAGATGCCGGACTAAAAAAACTACACGTTTTTCCATATTCGGAGCGGAGCGGAACACCTGCGGCAAAAATGCCGCAAATTCCGGTAGAAATACGCCGTAAACGTGCCGCCGCATTAAGAAGTTTAAGTGAGGAAAAAAATGACTGATTTTCTACAAAAACTCGGACTCGGATTGAAAAAATCTTCCGACAAAATCGCCAGCGGCTTAAAAGATGTTTTCGGCAAGCACAAACCGGATGCCGCAACGCTTGAAGAATTGGAAGAACTTTTAATCAGTGCCGATTTCGGTATTAAGGCTTCCCGCCGTCTGATTGAAAAATTTGCCGCTAAAAAAATAGATAAAGAATTAACGGAGGTAGAAATCCGTAAGTTGCTGGCTGCCGATATTCAACAAATTTTAGCCCCTTGTGAACAGGAGTTTACCATTGATACCCAACAAAAACCTTATGTTATTTTAATGGTCGGAGTTAACGGCGCCGGCAAAACCACCACTATCGGTAAAATAGCCGCCAAATTACAGGCTCAAGGAAAGCAGGTTTCTTTTATTGCCGCCGATACATTTCGTGCCGCGGCGGTTGAACAGCTAAAAGTTTGGGCCGAACGCTTGAATATTCGTGTTTTCAGCGGTCCGGACGGCTGCGACGCTGCCGGTCTTTGTTATGACGGATTAAATAGTGCCGTTAAAAACGGTGATGATGTAGTTTTTATTGATACGGCCGGTCGTTTACAAAATAAAAACGGCTTAATGGAAGAACTGAAAAAAATTGTTAAAGTTATCAAAAAAATTATGCCGAATGCACCGCAACGTGTTTTGTTGACAATTGATGCTACAACCGGTCAAAATGCTGTTTCTCAGGTCAAAGCCTTTCAGGATATAGTCGGGGTTAACGGTCTAATTGTTACCAAATTGGACGGCTCATCTAAAGGCGGAATTATCGTTGCTGTCGCCGAAGAATATCGTATGCCGGTTTATTTTATCGGAATCGGTGAGAAAGTCGCAGATTTGGACACCTTTAAGGCAGATGATTACGCCGAGAGTTTACTTAATTTATAATTCATCATCATGGCTGAATAAAACAAAATCGTTTTTCTTATCGCCCGACTTATGTTGCCGAAAAAAATTTTCCAGTAACGGAACAATGCCGTAAATATCATCAACTAACGTAAAATAAATCTCATCATAAGAACATATTTCCTGTAGCGGAACTGTCGGCCGGTTATTTTTGTTTTGATAGGTAATACTTAACTGTTCCGTAAAGCATTCTTCTACTGCCTGCTTGCAACTTTTTTTATTGTTCAAACAATTATAAAACATCATTTTTTCACTTTTGCTTTTCTTATACTTCGTACCAAGCACATCACTATAACTTTCAAATTCTTTAATATACGCAATATCCGCTCTGCCGTTATAAGGGAAAAAGAATTCCCAAAAAAGCGGGAAATAAGTCAGAATCAATGTACGTCTTTTAGACATTCCTGCCTGTTGTAACACTTGCGGAAAATTACGATTTTCATCTGCAAAATTAGAGGGAATTCTATTTATTTCCGAAAGAGAAACGTAGAACAAAATAACATATACAGCCACGAT
>CAYOYE010000105.1:0-3653 GCA_964408115.1 uncultured Azospirillaceae bacterium | reverse complement strand
TATCCGTAAAATTGTATAGCTTACCAGCTGTTCTGCCGGATACGAGGTAGTTTTACAATCACGTTCACACTCATACAACAATTCCAGCACCGATAAAATTCTGTTTCTGTTCCAAAGGCGCAGCTGCTCTATAAATGCCGGCTTACGAAAATAAATAATCTGCGGCCGATACGCATTTATAACCTGATCGGCTTTTTCGCCTTTTTCCATTGCGGCAACAAAGTTCAACAGTTTACTAAAGTGATAAGTGATTTGCCGAATCAAGGTAGCCGGAGCTTCGCCCTCAAAAACCAAACGATTATAAATTGCGCCGGCTTTCAATGTTTCGCCCAATGCCGTAAAGTGGCATAAATCTTCAAAATTTGCGCCGGCAACATCACTCACTACCGCCTGCACATCGGCAACACTTACTTCTTTATTGTCTCCGATATACGTCAGTAGTTTTTCAATTTCCCCCTGATTAATTTTCCGATCCGGAGATAAGCGTGCGCCCAACACACCTAAAGCCTCCTGTCCGATATACACGCCGCTTGTCCGCAACATATTCTGTGCCGACACGATAATATCTTCTTCCCGATCCTCATAACAGCCGACAATAATCACGTCTTCCCGATTTTTAGCCCAGCTGATCAGTGAAGATTTGGTATTTAGCGTTGCCGACATAACAATCATAACGTTTTCCGAAACGGACTCCGGAACTGTCTTTTTTATCACGTCCGCCAAATTGTTATTAGCGTTTTTAACCACAATGGCACGCCGACCGCCCATTAGTGATTGGGCATAAAATTCGCTCACAAGCAAACTGCTGTCTTTGGCAACGTCTTCCATATCTAAACCGACATAGCGGAAATCATCACTTATATCACCACAGACGGCTTCGGCACATTTTTTGCCCAGCATAGCGATATTTCCGTCATTATTACCGAACAAAATTATACACTTTATGCTCGGATTCGCAAACTTAAAATATCCCTCTAGCTGTGCCGGTTTAAAATTCATCTGGGTTACCGCGCTTTGTTTTTACGGAGTGGAAATATGCACCTAAACGAAGACTGATATCGTTGGCAATAATTTTAGCACCGTCTTTTTCAACTTTTTTCTTATCCATTGTAGTAGAATACGGGTTATCCAACAAGTCGTAGCTCAAATAAACAAAGCTGCTGCCGCTGATTAAAGAACCGTCTTTTCTGCTCCATAATGAATAAGTAACACTATACTTAACTTTTTCACGCGTTGCCGTAATATCATCGCGCAAAGCCTGTTGAATAACCGTTTTATCCTGCGGTACGATTTTCAAAAAGTATTTAGCGTCTTTTGGTGTTCCTTGCGGGGTCAACAAATCCAACAGATTATTGCGAATCATCTGTCCGATTCTATCTGACACATATTCCACTTTAATTTGCGACATTTCCCGTACAATATCGGCATCAAACTCACCGTCATAATACCACTTATCGTTACCGGAAGTCCGCTCCACATAAAGCGGTTCAAATCCGCAGGCCGTAACCAGCGCAAGCAAACTGCCCAAAACTATGTATTTTGTTCTATACCACAATGTTTACAATCCTACCCGGTACGACAATTATCTTTTTAACGCTAACGCCTTCAAGCTGACGCGCCACATTTTCCAATTTCAGCGCTTCTGCCTCGGTTTCTTCTTTGGTAGCATTTTTGGAAACCGTAATTGTGCCGCGCATTTTACCGTTCATCTGCACGCCGAGAGTTACCATAGTATCTTCTGCCAGTTTGGCATCACCTTGTGGCCAATCGGCGGTAATAATCAGTGAATTATGTCCCAAACGCGCCCACATTTCTTCGGAAAGGTGTGGTGTAAACGGCGAAAGCAACTTCAACAACACACTATACATTTCTGCCGGTACTTTTTCCATATCTGCCATATAATTTACATAGGTCATCAGCGAAGAAACCGCCGTATTAAATTTCATCTGGTCAATACGTTCGGTAACTTCCAAAATGCACTTATGCATTGCCCGTAAATCATCTGCCGTCATTTTCACATCGGCATAAACCTTTTTAAACAGCGTATATATACGGCTGACAAAACGATAAACGCCGTTCAAACTTTCTTCGGACCACATAGCAACCTGATCAAACGGTCCGATAAACATTTCATACAGGCGGAATGTGTCGGCGCCGTAAGTTGCCACAATATCATCCGGATTTACGACATTACCGCGTGATTTAGACATTTTTTCGCCGTTAGATGCCAAAATCATACCATGCGAAGTCCGTTTATGATACGGCTCGGACATTGGTACATAACCGCAATCATACAAAAACTTATGCCAAAAACGCGAATATAACAAGTGTAATGTCGTATGTTCCATACCGCCGTTGTACCAATCAACGTTCATCCAATATTCCAATGCCTCTTTAGAGGCAAATTCTTTATCGTTATGTGGGTCACAATAACGCAAAAAATACCATGACGAACCGGCCCAGTTTGGCATTACGTCAGTTTCCCTACGGGCTGCGCCACCGCATTTCGGGCATTTTGTCTTAACCCACTCCGTTGCATTGGCCAGCGGAGAATCTCCGTTATCATTCGGGCGATAATCCGGCACGTCCGGCAATTTAAGCGGCAATTCTTCTTCCGGTAGAGGCTGCCAACCGCAATGTTCACAATAAACCATCGGTATCGGTTCGCCCCAATAGCGTTGCCGCGAGAACACCCAATCGCGCAGTTTGAAGTTTACTTTAGATCTACCGAAACCGTTTTCGGTTGCAAACTTAATAGCTGCGGCCATAGCCGACTTTTTATCCATTCCGTTCAAAAAGCCCGAATTGATATGTTCGCCGTCTTCTTCCCATGCTTTTTCTGAAATATCGCCACCTGCCAGCACTTGAATAATCGGCAGATTAAACACTTTTGCAAAGTCGTAGTCGCGCTGGTCATGTGCCGGTACGGCCATAATTGCCCCTGTTCCGTATCCGGTCAAAACATAATCCGAAATAAACACCGGAATTAGTGTCCCGTTAAACGGATTCTTTGCTTTAATACCTTTAAGTTCCACACCGGTTTTAGAAGTATCGGATGTTCTCTGTAATTCGGATTTTTTAGCTGCTTCCGCAACGTAATTTTCCACTTCTCCGGCGTTTTTATAATATTTTTTCAGTTCTTTAACCAGATGATGTTCCGGCGCCATAACCGTATAGGTAACGCCAAACGTTGTATCCGGACGGGTTGTATAAACGACCATTTTTTCGCCCAGTGAGTTACCGCCATCATCCACAAGTTCAAATTCCAATTCCGCGCCCTCGGACCGACCGATCCAGTTAATTTGTGTAGAGCGAACTCTATCAATAAAATCAACCTCTTTCAGATCATCAATCAATCTGTCGGCATATTTGGTAATTGCCACCATCCATTGTTCTTTATCTTTGCGTACCACCTGCGCACCGCAGCGCTCGCAACAACCGTTTACAACTTCTTCGTTTGCCAAACCAACCTTGCAAGACGGGCACCAGTTGATTGCCATTTTATCTTTATAAGCCAAGCCTTTTTTCCAAAGTTGAATAAACATCCATTGTGTCCATTTATAATATTCCGGATCACAGGTTGCGAAACTTCTGTCCCAATCAAAACTAAAGCCGATAGATTTCAGCTGTCTGGTAAAATTAGCGATATTTTC
>CAYOYE010000104.1:0-3732 GCA_964408115.1 uncultured Azospirillaceae bacterium | reverse complement strand
ACTTACGGCTATCGGGATACCAATCCTGCGTTACAAATTCCTTACCGCTTTCGGTAAACCAGATAATATCTTTTATATTGTAGCGTTCATACTTACCGATATATTTACCGTTAAAAAATTTGAGCCGGTTAAAAATTTTCATTTTTTTGCGCAGCCATATAAGCCTTTTTACAAAACGCGCCAAACTCCGATCCGTTGTATCTACGGCTTCCCAAGCCAACCAGGTCAAAACATTATCCTGACAATACGGATTATTATTACCAAACTGCGTATTTCCCAGCTCATCTCCGGCAAATAACATTGGCGTACCAAACGACATTAACAACGTTGTCAGCATAGCTTTTGCCCGTTGCCGTCTGTTTTCGTTAATCATTTTATTGTCCGAATATCCTTCTTCGCCGGAATTCCAGCTCCAGTTGGCATCATTACCATCGCGGTTTTGTTCGCCGTTAATCAGATTATGTTTATTATTGTAGCTGACTAAATCCGTCAGATTAAATCCGTCATGTGAAGTTAGAAAATTGACGCTGCTCCAAATATCGCGGTTATTATAGCCGAAGATGTCGCTTGAGCCGGTAATTCGGCTGGCAAACTCCCCTACTTGTTTGGTATCTCCGCGCCAAAAACGCCTTACTACATCACGATAACGATCATTCCATTCTGCCCACCCCGGAGGATATGCCCCGATACGATACCCGTCCATTGAAGCATCCCAAGGTTCAACAATCATTTTAACTTTCCGTAATACCTCATCTTGTCGGGTAGCCATTAAAAAGCCGCTGTTTTGCGTAAACTTACCGTTTAAGCGATTTAATCCGGTTGCCAAATCCAAACGAAAACCGTCAACATGCATAACATTTACCCAATACCTGAGAGAATCCGTTACCAATGTCAAAACATACGGGTTCTGCAAATTAAACGAAGCTCCGCACCCCGTACAATCGTAATAAAAGCGTTTATTTTCCTGTAACGTATAATAGCTTTCGTTATCTATACCCCGATAGCATAGAGTCGGTCCCAGCTGATTGCCCTCTACCGTATGATTATAAACTACATCAAGGATAACTTCTTTATTGCTGGCGTGTAAGGTTTTCACCATCTGTTTAAATTCGTCAATATCGTTACCGTTCAAATACTTTGGTTCCGGAATAAAATACGATAAAGTTTCATAGCCCCAATAGTTGTCCGTATAAACACCGTTTTTTTCGCCGAAAAACGCAAAGACCGGTAATAATTCAACGGCAGTAACTCCCAACCAATTAAGATAATTTACCACACTTTTGGATGCCAAACCGGAAAATTTACCGCGTTGACACACCTCTACTTTGGGATGCAACATTGTATAGCCGCGCACATGTGTTTCATAAATTACCGTATCTGCAAACGGAATGTCGGGGTGCTTGTCGCCTTCCCAATCAAACGTATCTTCCACCACAACGGATTTCGGCATATAAGGCGCACTGTCCAGCGTACTAAACGACAAATCTTTTTCCGGACTGTCCGTATCATATCCAAACAGAGCTTTATGCCAAATTAGTGTACCGACCAATTTTTTGGCATACGGATCTAACAGCAGTTTGTTAGGGTTAAAACGTTTACCTTCCAACGGTGCATATTTTCCGTATACCCGATAACCGTAGACCAAACCGGCATGAGCGCCTTCCAAAAACAGATGCCAAATATTGTTATCATTTTCGGTAACGGCATAGCGTTCCAATTCTTTTGTACCGGTTTCATCAAACAGACACAACTCAACTTTTTCCGCATTAGCCGAAAACAAAGCAAAGTTCACACCGTTTTTCTCCGCGGTAGCACCTAACGGATACGATTTACCGACCGAAACTTTGAAATTAGCCATTTGCCCTCTCTTTGTTTGTTATCTTACCGGTTTCAAAACAATAGTAGATAACGGCGGCAATATAAGTTCTATTGAATACGGGCGACCGTTAGCACCATAGTTTTGTGCCTGTTTAGCCCCCTCGTTACGCACACCGCTTCCCCAATAACTTTTATCATCGCTGTTAAATATTTCCTGATAAGCGCAAGCCTCGCTAACACCAATCCGATAATTTTGCCGTACAACCGGTGTAAAATTGCACACCACGATTAAATAGTCGTCAGGATTATGACCTTTACGAATATACGATATAACACTGTCATCACAATTTGCATGATCTATCCATTCAAAACCGCACGAATCAAAATCTTCTTCATGCAACGGTGCATTACCGCAATACATTAAATTCAAATCGCGGACACAATTTTGCATACCTTTATACATTGGATATTCCAGCAAATGCCAGCGCAGACTTTCTTCACTGTTCCACTCCCAGTCCTGTCCGAAATCATTTCCCATAAACAGCAGCTTTTTCCCCGGGTGCGTCCACATAAATCCGTAGTATGCCCGCAAGTTGGCAAATTTTTGCCACTCATCCCCCGGCATTTTGGAAAGCATAGACCCTTTGCCATGTACAACCTCATCATGTGAAATCGGCAATATAAAGTTTTCATTAAACGCATACAGCAAACCAAACGTCAACAAGCCATGATGATATTTACGGTGTACCGGTTCGTGGCTGATATAGCGCAAAGTATCATTCATCCAGCCCATATTCCACTTATAGCCAAAGCCCAAACCGCCAGCCGAAACCGGACGCGAAACCATTGGCCATGCCGTAGATTCTTCGGCACAAGTGATTACACCTTTATTTTGTTCATATACCAATTCATTCATCTTACGGATAAAGGCTATAGCCTCCAAATTTTCGTTTCCGCCGTAAACATTCGGAATCCACTCGCCGTTTTTGCGTGAATAATCCAGATAAAGCATAGAAGCAACCGCATCAACTCTTAATCCGTCAATATGAAACTCTTTCATCCAATAAAGCGCGCTGGCACACAGCAAATTACAAACTTCCGTCCGTCCGTAATTATATATTTTAGTTCCCCAATCCTTATGTTCACCTTTGCGCGGGTCGGAGTGTTCATACAAACATGTTCCGTCAAACTCGGCTAATCCATGTGCATCTTTCGGGAAATGTGCCGGCACCCAATCCATAATAACGCTAATTCCTGCCTGATGGAATTTATCAATCATATAGCGGAAATCATCCGGATTTCCAAAACGCGAAGTCGGAGCAAACAAACCGGTAACCTGATATCCCCATGATGCGTCTAACGGATGTTCGCATAGCGGCAAAAATTCTACATGCGTAAATCCCATATTGCGCACATACGGAACTAAACGTTCGGCAAATTCACGATATGTCAAAAACTCGCGTCCTTGTTCTCCCTTACGGCGCCACGAGCCTAAATGTACTTCATAGATTGACATCGGTCCGTCGTATGTATTTGTCTTTTCGCGGTAATTCATCCATTCTTTATCCTGCCATTGATAGTGATTTATATCAAACACTATAGAGGCGGTATTCGGACGCACTTCATTAAACGTGCCGACCGGATCGGATTTAACCAATATTCTATCGTCTGCCGTTTTAATTTCATATTTATAATATTCGCCCTCCACCAACTGCGGAATAAAAATATCCCAAATACCGCAACTGATATGTTTACGCATAACGTGTGTTCGTCCGTCCCAGTTATTGAAACTGCCGATTACCGATACACGTTTGGCGTTTGGCGCCCAAACGGCAAAGGCGACTCCCTTAATTCCGTTACAACTACAAGCTTAACTACCTTTTCGGAGAAGTGCTCTTTCTCGATAATCTTGTT
>CAYOYE010000103.1:0-3758 GCA_964408115.1 uncultured Azospirillaceae bacterium | reverse complement strand
CTTTGGCAAAAATGAAAAGTTTTGTGCGTAAAGCCGTTGATTGCTGCATAGAGTAGGGGAAAATTTTATGAAAAAGATTATAGGTCTGGCTTGTGCATTTTTTATGTTGTTTGTTGCCGGTTGTAACGGACAGGAAAATGAAGAATTTTCGCCGGATAAAATTTATTTTTATTTTCAAACAACGTGTCCGCATTGTCATGATGCCGAAAAATATATTAATGAGGCTTATCCGGATTTGCAGATGGAACGGATAGATATTCGTTTACCGGGGAATATGAAGCAGTTTGCCAAGAGCGTACGCTACTATAAAATCGGCGAGGCTGCCGGAACTCCGCTAATCGGTATGGGCGACAACTATATCATGGGGTGGAGTGAGAGTAACCGCCAACGTTTTGATGAATATGTTAAGCCTTATTTGGCAAAGCAGAACATAAGCAAAAAATAAAGTAATGAGCAAATAATAAAATCCGACAATGTTTAATGATGTTGTCGGATTTTTTGTTGTATGTTTGCCGTATAAAGGTGTGGCAGAACAAAACACGCTGAAAAATTGTTTTATTCATCAGTAAAACAGCCGGAAATTAAAAAGATAAAGGTCGCACGAAGAAAGTGCGACCTTTGGTTTTAGAGAGTGTAAATAACTCTTTCTTTATCAGTAGAACTTCAGAGCAATAGCGCAAGTTGAGTTTGTTCCGCAAGCGCAAGCAGCTGCAGCAGTTGCTACATTCATCGGTGTCGCAAGGACTGAACCACCAGGGCAAGCAATGGAATCTCCATCCGCTTTTGTACCTGTACACTTCCATGAGTGTGCAGATTGATCGCTCTTAGCTGAATCTGTTAATGAAGTCGCTGTTAATCCGTCGGCAGCATTAGCTGCTTCAATAGCAACCAAACCTGAAGAATAGTTAGAACCCCAGTCATTAGTAGCCAGAGTTACACAGGCTTCTTTAGACAGACCGTTAAATGTAACCTGAAATGCTTTCTCTGAGGCTTCCTGTGCCGTATTGCCTAAATAAACGGCACTAACATGAACGCTACCGTTGAAAACATTAGTCAAAGTTCCTGAAGATGAATCCGTCCCCAGCTCATCAGGAATAACACCCATATCAATAGCAGTACTATTGTTCAAACCGTTAAAGTTTGTTTGTTGGGCATAAAGTGTACGAATGTTTGTTACAATCATAGAGATGTTATCAGCCACTTTGTTTGTACGGTACTTATTCATAGCTTTAGAATAGCCGGCGATACCACCAACGGACAATACGCCGATAATGGCCAATACGCCAAGCATTTCAATCATTGAACGACCGGATTGCGGCTGCAAAGCTGATTTAATATTATTTTTCATGAAATATACTCCTAATTAATAATTATTACAATTACGATTCCGTTTATACATCTAATAAGGTTAAAAATCAATTAAAAAATACATTTTTCAAAATATCTCTAATGATTGTTATAAATAAAAGCGGTTGGCTGTTCTTTATACCTTGACTTATAAGCGCAGATTTGCTAAATTTATACGGTCTGATTTATTATTTTGATATTATGGAACAGGTAGAAAAATACGAGGTAAAGGCGGGTATGTTTCAGCTGATAAGCGGTGAAATTGTTGCAAACGCCGAAAATATTAACGAAGTTCGTTGTGTTGTCGCTTATGTTGATGAAAATAAACGCAAATTTTTGGGAATATGTCCGCAACAACGGTCGTTTCCTTGGGCCAGTCGGTGCTTTGATATTGGTTTACAAAGCAATACGGTAACGGAACAGTCAGGTAAACTGGCGTGTAAATTGTTGTTGCAAAAAGCCGCAAAAAACAATATTAATCTGCCGGCGATAGATTTTTGCGTTAAATATCGCGGTAACGGGGTAGAGGCCGGAGAGGCTTTTTTGCCCACCCGACACGAAAGCCGGCGTATATTTGCCGCTAAAAACAACGGAGTTTTACAGGCTTTGCGTTCTTTGGGTCTGAAAAGTCAGGAGAATCGGATGTGGACATCTTCGGCATGCGCGGATTCGGTCTGCATTTATAATGCCGGCAACGGTTTTCTTTCTTGGGGAAGTCAAAATCAACACCTGATTGCATATCCGGTTGTTGAAGTTGATTACTGATAAAAACGGTTTACTCTAATGTAAACCGTTTTTTTTGTGTGTTGACAAAATTTACAAAAGAGGCTATCATAATTTGTATTGCAAAAACTTTTTTTATAGAGGTTGCGATGCTTAAAGATAATGTCAAAAGAAAAATCAAAAAAATGGTGCAAACCGCTTTTGTCGGAACGCTGATTGCCGGCGGAGTTTCGTGTGGCGAAAATAAAAACGATAAAGATAATATTGTTAAGCCCCAAACCGAGGTTGTTAAACCTAAACCGGTAAAAAAAGTTACTTCACCGGTGGTGAAAATAGCCTACCGAACCGATACTTTAGATAATCCGACCAGCGTGCTGCTCTATTATTATAACCACAGTATAACCCGTAATTTTTTGGAAAATAACGAATCTTTCAGGCTGCAACTACCGTATTTTGCACACGAAAATCATCATCATACCAACGATAATCTGAAATTCAAATTTATGCAGTTTTCGCCGGAAGAAGCATTGAAGTTGCGTATGCATGACGAAATATCGGCAAATTTGACGGCAATTCTGACGGCTCGTTATGAATATCTGGCGGCCGAAAATAAATCTGCGGTAATTAAAAAATACGAAAAAAGTTATATGAAGTTTTATTTTGAGGCCATAAAAAACAAAAAAATCAATCCGGAAAGCAACGCCGAGCAGGATAGAAATGCCGAATGGAAATTATTGGCCAACGGTACACGCAAAATGTGGATGCGCAAATTTTCCGTTCCTTATGCCGCAAGATTAGGCAAATCCGTAAAAAATTATATTGCCGTAAAAGGTTTGTCAGACGTGAAAACACACCGAAAATATGAATATATTTGCCGCAAAATGTATAATATCGGCGGTGTGGATTTTTGGTCATATATGGATGAAGATATATCAAACAAAGATAACGTGATTGCTATTGCCGAAGAAATGCGTAAATCTTCTAACCTGAAAAATAAAGAGCTGGTCGCACACCTTAACAGCTTTTATCCGCTTATGGAAAATGTGGGAAACGATAACGGGCGCGCCGTATTGCAACATATTTTTATTTCCGGCATGCTGAAAGAAAAGTTAAAAGGTGTAGATGCCGAAAATTTACGGACACATCCGCAAATTGTAGCGTCTTGCTATAACCAAATTTTCGGCGCCTTAAAGTCTGATGAAAAATTTGCCGAAATCATTGATGACTATTCTACAGTCCTTACACCGGCGGAAATGAAAAGAAATTCGGCGGAATATGACGAACTTATCGGTCGCCTGTATCAACATAACGGTGTAGATTTGCGCAAAGTGATAGAAAATTTTAACAATGAAAATTTGCCGGTAGATGTTAGTATTAATGCCGACTGGTTACAGATGAACGCCGAAAATAATTTTGATAGGTTTGTGGCGGCCGAAAATATGGATGTTGAACGGATAAAAACGGTTAAGTTCTTTCCGGAAAGTACGGAATTCGTAGCCCAAAAAACTCCGGAAAAACACCGCTACTCCGAAGAATTAAGTATTGAACTGCCAAATTTTGAAGATAATATTTTGGTGGCATGCACACCGCAGCAAAATGCCGAAATTATCTCGGTTATGCAGGAGTTTGAAATGCGTGCATCTCGTTGGGAGACTCGTATGCGGTGCCATCCTCATCATAAGTGTAGT
>CAYOYE010000102.1:0-3798 GCA_964408115.1 uncultured Azospirillaceae bacterium | reverse complement strand
ATTTCAGTGAAATTGTTTACATCAAATTTATTGCTGTTTATTCATAGTGCCGCCCAATAATCATTCGGCACGAATCCGCTCATAAGCTGCCTCCCAACCTGTATTATGGGAGGCATTTTTTATTGTTATAACCGTAGACTTATCTTTTATAAAGTTTAAGGTAATAGACGGCACTATGTTTGTATCATCCGCACCGACATAGTGAACTTGAGCAAATTTAGCGTATTCATCACGATAATTGTGTAAATCATCCGACAAATCCAATTTTGGCACGCGGTGATATGATGTCCAGTTTTCTACATCAAGATTGCCGGCAACGGTTACCAATTTTTGAATATTTAAGTCCGGATACTTTACGGCCAGCAAACCGGCAACTTGCGCTCCGCCGGAAAATCCGACTAAAGTCAATTTGCTTTGAGGCAATATTATCTGCCGCAAGGTTTCATACTCCGACGTTATGACCTCGTCCGAAAAACGGGCCGTTGACCAGTATTGCGGCCGACAAAAGGAATCTTCGGTATATTGACATGGACGCGCCATATATACAACATTTGCATGCTTATCGCCAAACGCTATTTCGCGCAACAACTTGCCGCGCGGTGTCGGATTTGCGCTGACGAGTCCGTTTCTCCCGAAAGCATACCCGTCACCCTCAATATATATTTTATACGGTTCATTTTCGGCAGTAATTTTCTGCCATACTGCAATTTTAAAATATGATGTTTGTATTTCTCTATATTCAAAAGACTCCGGAATTTGCAACGACTGACAGCTACATAAACATAACAGACATAAATAACGGAATTTGAACATATTAATACATCATCATATTATATTTGAAGTTAGAATTTACTTCATCCGTTCCACGTCGCGAATCTCCCTGATATGACAGTGTATAACTATATACAAGAAAACCGTACGGATTTAAGATGCGGTCTTCCGGCTTGTGAAAGCGAAGATTTCCGTCATACCCTATACGCATTGTTGCCCGCCACAAATCAACCTTAGGGATTTGATTGTTGCGTGTAATATCATAAGTTTTGAACTGAACCATCCACATTGATCGGCTAATATGTTTAACCCAGTCTATTTCAACATATCTTTGCAATCCGATATTCTTAAATTGTTCATCGGCAGACTTAACGTCTTTTGCCAAAAACTCCTGAAAGACCCCATCAGTTGAATACCAGTATAAAATAGACCCTTTGCGCCAACGATCTTTTAGTTCGGTATAATCTTCCGTAACGGTATAGCGCAGCACAATATAATCACGAATATATTGCTCGGCAATCAGCTCACTGGCAAAATAATAGCGTTCGTCCTGCTGTAGGAGTTCCAGCTGATTGGTATCTTTATTAATACGAAACAGTTGCGGTTTGACATGTTGTTCCGGCAAAAGCAAATATATAATGCTGGAAATAATCATATTGGCGCAGATACTTAAACACGTTACAATAACAAAAAAACGTGATGTCCACAAATATCTACGCTCCGGAAAGGCATCAACATGCACACGTTCCGGATAATATCCCAAAACATCCGGAGATTCCATTTCTTTATACTTAAATAGCGTGCCTAATATTGAAACCATTGCAAATTTTAACCTCTATTTTACGTTTAGTTGCTATACTAACCGCAAAAGTGTAATAAAATGTTAATTTTTAGCGATTATTATAATTTTAGATTAGTCACTTGTATTTAAGGATATAACAATGAAAAAAATGCTTTGTTTAATATTGAGCGTGCTGGCGGTTGTTTCGTGTTCGCAAAACAACGAGGATTCCTACGGAAAGCCGGACGCTGCTTATTATTCGGATTGGGACAGAGCCATTCGTTACGATGTTGATATGCAAAATATGTATGCCAACACACCGTTAAAAATAGAAAAGCCGATTGATATGTATATGACAATGGCTTTGGCTTTAAAATATAATTTTACGGGACGAATGATTCGCTATCAGGAAAGTTTGTTAAAGGCAGGAAAATCGCCGTATTCACAGTTACCGGAAATCGCGGCAAACGCCGGTTATATCAACACCAACAATAACGAACATACCAGCCCCGATTTGAAAGTGGCATGGAACTTGTTGGATATATCAACCTTATACTATATGAACGCTGATCCGCAGTTTAAGCAAAATATTTCTATTGAGCAGAGTCGCAAAGTAATTCAAAATATTTTGCAGGAAGCGCGTGTTTTATATTGGAAAGCCCTAACCGCTCAACGTTTGTTGCCGGTCATTGATGAAACAATAGAACACATTACTCTTGATGTTGACGAGATGAATGCCAGTGCCAAAGAGTTGGCGCAACAAGGCAGGAATCCGAATACCCGTAAGTTAAGACAAAAACGTAATTATATGGAAGCCGTAAAAGACCTGTCTAAACTAAAGCGTGATATGGAAACGGCTCACGAGCGTCTGGCATCGCTAATGGGTTTACATCCGGCCACTAAATTTACGCTTGTCGGCAAAGAATACGGTAATTTTGCCCTGCCGGAAATTAAATCAAATCTTTCACGTTTGGAATGGCTGGCTTTGACTAACCGTCCGGAATTAAAGGTACACGATTTACTGACAAGTTCGGATGATTTGGAATTAATCATCAATAATTTCCGTCCGGATCAAGGGAGCGGCTACAAAAACAATCCGAACACCTATAACAGTAAATGGTGCAATGATGCCAAAGAAGTTACTTTATTGGTGTATGAAGACACACGCAACGGAGCTGATGAAAAAACCATGACCAGTCTGCGCCGTCAACGTATGACTTCACTTATCTTAAATCAGGTATATATCGGGTGGGCCCGCTACATTTCGGCCACCGAAGATTACCAAATTGCTATGGAAATAGCCGGCACTTCGGAAAATATCGCTGAAGATACAACGGCCATGCGTGGTAGTAAATCCGAAACGAGCCAGTTGGAAGCTGCTCGGGCAATCGGTGATGAAACAAAGGCTTCTTTAGCCTATGTTGATTTACAAGATGCCTTGGGAACTCTTTATGCCACTATCGGATTAGATGCAGTGCCGTATTATATGCTTAACGAATCGCCGTCAAAAATTGCTCTCTATTTACGCGACAATTTGGAAAAATGGCGTAAAGGCGAATTTATACCGGATAATCGTCCATACCTAATGGATATTCCGAGTCGCAGACCGCCGGTAAATCTGTCATCCGAACAGCTGCTACCCGATGTTACGGTAGAAACCGGTGAAAAATTCTTAATTCCTGTACCTAAGTCGGTATTTAAGAAAATGGGTTGGGAAGATACCGATTTTACGACCAAAGCCGGTTTAATTGACGATTCTCCGCTGCCAAAATGGTTAAAGTATAATCCGGTTAAACGGGAATTCTCCGGACTTGCTATGCCGCGTGACGGTGGCGAATACCGTATCAAAATCTACGCGTTAGATAAAAAAGGCAATGTTGCCTACCTGACTTTCAAGCTGACTGTCGTAGAAGTGTATGTTCCGTCTATTAACGTACGCGGCTTAAACAGAACTCGGAACGCCACAGTTATGAAGCGTTGCTCCGGTAATCAGTGTACGGATCAGACCCTTGATGATGTACAAGTTTTTGCACCGGTTCGCTAAATTATAACACACAAAAACGGAGTCGTTGTCGGACTATGACAACGACTCTTTTTTTAGCGATAAACAGAATCGTATTTTTAAGAAAAATACTATTTTTTTCTAATTTTATAAGAAGCAGACAATTAAAATCCTATACAACCAAATCATAAATACTTTATTTTCAATAAATTATCGGTAACGCATTGTTTATTAATATAAGAAA
>CAYOYE010000101.1:0-3894 GCA_964408115.1 uncultured Azospirillaceae bacterium | reverse complement strand
ATACAACTTGTTATTTGTGCTGGAAAACGGGAAAATCCGATTATGTAAGATTAACGAAATTCGGCTTTTAAACGCTCATCCAAATCATCTATCTTTAACCGTAGTGCGGACGTCGTTTTTTCTTTTTTGGCTTTTTCAAGCTGCGTTTTGGCACTTGAAATTAAGCCGATGGCATAATTAAACTCGGCAGTAGCGTAGTAAGCCGCAGCTTTATTGCCGGCCATATCGTAAGCACGCGCCAACAGTTGCCAGCCGGTAGCGTTTTTATGTTTGATTAATGCTTGTTGTAAGATTGTTATAATTTCGTTTATTTCCGTTCCGGTCGGCGCATTTTCTAACATTGCTTGCGCCAGACAAATTTGTATATCCGGCGTATCCGGTAAGAGTTTTAGTGCGGCACGATAAACGGTAATACTTTCTTTTATTTGTCCGCTTTCAAATAAGAATTGACCTTTTAATTCACGAAAATACGGGTTGTCGGGCTGCTGTTTTATCAACTCGTCAATTTTCTGTATGGCTGGAGTTATTTTCCCGTCACGAAAGTTTAGGATTGCCTGCGCATAAATGCTTGGCGCATCATTTTTATTTTGCGGATACATACGGCGGACTTTTGTCGGTTCTTCCAAAAAAGCGGTTAATTTAGCTTTGATAAACGCTAATTTGTTGTCCAGCGGATTTTTGGCCGGAAATTTATTATTTTTGCAAGCCTCGGCAAAGTGATTAACACGTTCATTTGTTAGCGGGTGAGTGCGAAAATAATCACTTTCCGTTATTCCGCTCAAAGCATTTTGTTTTTTTATTTTGCTCATAAAACGTTTTAAGCCGTCAGTTGATTGTTTGGTTTGTGCCAATAACTTTACCGCACTTTCATCGGCACTGCGTTCTTCCTGAATCTGATAATTCAGTAAGTTATTCAGAGCCGAACTCTGCGAACCTAAAATGACGGCTACTGCGGCATCACCACGACCGGTAGAAACGGCTGTTGCACCGGCGGCAATCATAGAACCTAACATTATGTATTGCATATTTTCCAATTTTAGTTTTTGTCGGACAATATGCCCACCCATAATATGTCCGGTTTCGTGTGCCAAAATACCTGCCAGCTCGTTGGTGTCATCAATCGCCAGAATTGTACCTGTATTTACAAAAAGATAGTTTCCATCGCTGACAAAGGCATTAAGAGAGCTGTCGTTTACTATCAATATATTGTTTTCGTTAAAAGTAAAACCGGCAGCCGTAAATAACGGCCGAACTATCTGCGACAAGTAATTTTGAGTTTCTACATCCGAAATTAACGTTATACCGCCGGCAGAAACGGATTCTGCCTTAAATAAACCTAATAAAATGATAAGGGCGGCAATAAAAGTCCGCCCCCGAGTTATTATCCGATTAATTTTTTCCACCATGATTTTTTCTCAGGTTTAGATTCTTCGGTCGGTTTATTTTCTTGCTCGCTGTTTTCGCGGCGATCAGAGCGGCGAAACCGTCTGTTGCGTCCGTTACGCCGAAAACGTGAACGGGAATTTTCAGCCTTTTCGGCAATGGTATTTTCTATCTGGTTTTCATCTTCACCGTTTTCGTCATCACATACGCCGTCATCAGCTAAATTATCAGCTTCATAACACGTTGTTGCCGTATCTTTAGACGCGCTTACCTGTTGCAGTTTTTCTTTGCAGATTTTATAGTCGGAAGCATTTTTCATATTATTATCACCGGCAATAACGATACTTATTTTGTAAGTGTTTTCCAAATCCATAATCTGTTTGCGCTTTTGGTTTAGCAAATAGGCGGCTGTTTCCGTTGGTACTGTGATAGTCAAACGAGAGTTGCGACTGCGTACACCTTCGCCTTCAACAGCGCGTAAAACCAAAGTTGCTCCGGATTCTATCGTACGGGTAACGCCATGCCCCTGACAATACGGACAAACTTCATAATTGCTTTCCATAAACGAGGAGTGCATTCTTTGACGTGATATTTCCAACAATCCGAAAATACTCATTTTGGCAATTTGGATTCTGGCTCTGTCATCTTTCATTGCCTCTTTCATCCGCTTTTCAATAGCCAAATTATTTTGCTGTTCATACATATCAATAAAGTCAACCACGATAAGTCCTGCCAAATCGCGCATTTTAAGCTGTTTAGCGATTTCGTCGGCGGCCTCCAAATTGGTTTTGAGAGCCGTTTCTTCAATATCTTTTTCTTTGGTTGCCCGTCCGGAGTTTACGTCAATGGAAACCAACGCTTCGGTCGGGTTAATCACCAGATAACCGCCCGAGGCCAGTTGTACAATCGGATTATGCAGTCTGTCCAGTTGAGATTCAATTTGAAAACGCTGGAATACCGGAACATCACCTTTTTTGCGGCATTTTATGCGTCTTAAATTTTGCGGATTTAGCATTTTTACAAAATTACGGGCAGTCTGATAGGCTTCATCACCGTCAATAATAACTTCCGAAATATCTTTAGTACACATATCGCGCAAGGCGCGTTTTATTAAATTACCTTCTTCGTAAATAATTGTCGGCGCCGGATTGCGTAGGGCATTATAACGAATAGCGTTCCATGTTCTTATTAAGTAATTATAGTCACGAACAATATCGGCCTTCGTCTTATCTTCACCGGCAGTACGCACAATTAACGACATATCCTGATTTATCGGCAAACCTTTAATAATGTTTTTAAGGCGTTTGCGGTCATTAGCATTAGTTATTTTGCGAGAAACACCGCCGCTTTTAATACGGTTTGGCATTAAAACACAATATCTGCCGGCCAGAGATAAATAAGTTGTGCAGGCAGCACCCTTGTTACCGCGTTCTTCTTTAACAACCTGCACCAACAACGTTTGTCCTTCTTTGATAACGTCTTGAATGGTGCTACGATGAAACAATTTGCGGGCGCGCAACAACTTACGCTGTGTTTCAAAATTATATTCGCCATCATCCTCTATATCATCGTCATCATCATCGTCAAGACAGTCTTCCTCTAAAGTTTCGCCGGCGATATCGCAATCGGCAGCCAAAGTTTTGGGCGCGGATTTGCGGTTATGAACTCGGCGTAATGAACGCCGTCTTCTAGGTTTTACAGAACTTTCTTCCGATTCGCCTTTTGTTTCGGAATCGCCGCCATCGGTTTCATTTTCGCTCTGCTCTGCAGTTTGCAAATTTTCTGTCGGTGTTTCTGTTGTTTCTTCCGATAATGCAGCCGGTGCTTCTTCAATAACGGCAGGCGTTACTTCTACTTCTTCGGCAACGCATGTTTCGTTATTTACGGATTCGTTTTCTGCATTGTTTTCCACACTACGGTCTTGTAAATAATCATCGTTTTCCGGAATAACGTTTTGTGCCGGTTCTAATTGTGTTTCTTCTATTTCGTGAGCCTGTTCAGCTTCTAAACGCCGTTTGGCTTCTTCGGCTTCTTTTTCGGCCTTATAGCGGGCTTTTTCCGCTTCACGTTCTTTGATGTATTTTATTTTATTGTCAATAATTTCATCTACTTCGGCATTTACTTCGCGCAACACGTCTTCGGATACGTTATAATAATCCGGATGAATTTCATTAAAAGCCAGAAAACCATGTTTATTTCCGCCGTAATCAATAAAAGCGGCCTGTAAAGACGGCTCTATACGAATAACTTTGGCGGTATAAATATTACCTTTAATTTGTTTGCGACTTGTTGTTTCAAATTCAACATCTTCAACGGTATTACCCTCAACGATAACCACTCTGGTTTCCTCGGGTTGGGTATCGTCAATTAACATTCTTTTAGTCATTTTTAAACTCCACACATTCTCCCCAGAAGGGAGTTCTATTTTATGGAATTCGTTATGATATAAAAACAATAACAATGTATGCAAAAAACATACATCAAAAAAATCGGCGTTGTCCGCCTATGTTT
>CAYOYE010000100.1:0-3910 GCA_964408115.1 uncultured Azospirillaceae bacterium | reverse complement strand
AATAACGATTATACGGGGTAAATTATGTATGTAGAAAAAATAAAATCTCCGGCAGATATTAAACAAATGTCGGTAGAACAACTGAAAATTTTAGCCACAGAAATCAGAAACGGAATTTTGAACCGCGATAGCATTATCGGCGGACATGTCGGGCCTAATTTAGGGGTGGTTGAACTGACAATAGCTTTACATTACGTTTTTTCTTCGCCAAAAGATAAAATCGTGTTTGATGTGTCGCACCAATGCTATCCGCATAAAATGCTGACAGGTAGAGCTGCCGGATTTTGGGAAACAGATCAAATGAGCCAAATCTCCGGTTATACGAATCCGGACGAGAGCGAACATGATTTCTTTAAGGTCGGGCATACTTCAACTTCGGTCAGCTTGGCTTGCGGACTTGCTAAAGCGCGTGATTTGCAAGGTGAAAAACATAATGTTATTGCGGTTATCGGTGACGGTTCTCTTTCCGGCGGTGAGGCGTTGGAAGGTTTGAGCAATGCTGCGGCTTATGAAGGAAATATTATTGTGATTGTCAATGATAATGAAATGTCCATAGCCGAAAATCATGGCGGTATTTATACGAATCTGCGTAAATTGAGAGAGAGCAACGGGACTGATACCTGCAATATGTTTAAGGCGCTGGGTTTTGATTATAAATATGTGGCTGACGGTAATTCGCCGGAAGATTTAATTGCGGCATTGCAAAAAGTAAAAGACAGCGATTCTCCTGTTTTGTTGCATGTACATACAACTAAAGGCAAAGGCTATAAGCCGGCAGAAGAAAATAAAGAAAGGTGGCATTGGAATATGCCGTTTGATATTAAAAGCGGAGAAAATACGGTTGATTTTTCCGGTGAAAATATCAATGACGTTACAATGAACTTTTTGCAAAATAAAATCGCGGAAGATAAAAAAGTGGCGATTGTGGTTGCCGGTACTCCGGGGGCGTTTGGTCTGAATCCGGAGAGAAGAAAGGCTCTAGGGCAGAATTATATTGACGTTGGTATTGCCGAAGAACACGCCGTAGCAATGAGTTCGGCTTTGGCCAAGGGCGGTTGCAAACCGGTGTTCTGCGTTTGGAGTTCGTTTATCCAGCGGACATATGACCAGCTGTCGCAAGATTTGGCAATTAATAACAATGCGGCGGTTATTTTGGTTTTTTCCGGTGCAATTTCGGCAATGGATGTAACACACCTCGGGTGTTTTGATGTGCCGTTAATCGCCAATATCCCGAATATAACCTATTTAGCGCCGAGTAATAAAGATGAATATCTGGCAATGCTTGACTGGGGAATAGAGCAAAACAAAGGACCGGTGGTTATTCGCGTCCCGTTGACCTGCGAATCGGCAAATCGTAAGGTGATGACAGGTTTTGACCAACAGAACAAATTTGAAAAAGTGCGGAACGGCAAAGATGTGGCCGTTATTGCCGCCGGCAGTTTCTTCGGTTTGGGCGAAAAGGTGGCTGATGAGCTGGCAAAAAAAGGTGTAAACGCTACCCTGATAAATCCGCGTTATCTGACCGGAATTGATGAAGATATGCTTAACTCCCTGAAAGGTAATCACCGCGTGGTGGTTACTTTGGAAAACGGGTTGATTGACGGCGGTTTCGGCGAAAAAACGGCTCGCTTTTACGGGGCGGATGAAATGAAAGTTTTGGTGCGCGGCGCCCAAAAAGAATTTACCGACAGAACGCCGCTTGATGAACTTTATCGGCGCTATCGGTTAGAGCCGGAAATGATTGTGGCCGATATTTTGGCACAACTTTAAGAACCGAAAACAAAAAAACAAGCCTGTCGCCGAATAGCGGCAGGCTTTGAAGTATCGGGAATAAAACTATGAAGTATTCACAGCGTATTAATATATAGGTATGTTCGGGTGTGAATACATAATACTTACGGTTTTGTACCGATGATAAATAGTTTAATAAGTCATAAAATATCGTTGTTATTTGGACCGGTTTTGAATATGCTGACGGTAGGAGAAAAAAATGAAAGAAATTGATTTTAAAAAAATTACTTTTGAAGATGCTTTAGCTCAGCTGGAAAATATTGTTCGCGAGTTGGAAGCCGGAAGAATTAAACTTGATGATGCGGTAGAAGCGTATGAAAAAGCTACGGCCCTTAAAAAGTTTTGTGAAGAAAAACTAAAGGCCGCGCAGTTGAAAATAGAAAAGATAACCATTGCGCCTGACGGTACGGTCGGTAGTGAACCTTTAGATAAAATAGAAGAATAAGATGACGGATATCGTAAGCAAGTTGCGAGATTTTTCTTTACGTTTCAATGCCGATGCGGAAAAATATTTCAGGTTGCCGGACGGAGCGGAAAAACGGGTGGTTGAGGCAATGAAATATTCGGTGATGAACGGTGGAAAACGTTTGCGCCCGTATTTGTTGTGCGAGTGTGCCGCTTTGTTTGGCGTGGGGTATGAAACAGCGTTGCCGGCGGCGGTATCTTTGGAAATGTTGCACTCATATTCGCTAATTCATGATGATTTGCCGGCAATGGATAATGATGATTTGCGGAGAGGTAAGCCAACGTGTCATAAGCAGTTTGATGAGGCAACGGCAATTTTGGCAGGGGACGGCTTGTTGACGTATTCGTTTGAGGTGTTGGCAAATGCACAAGAAATCAGACCGGCAATACGCTTGACTCTGGTACAGATGTTGGCAAATGCCGCCGGTGCATTTTGCGGAATGGTGGCAGGGCAAACGCTGGATTTGTACGCAGGTATGGCAAAAAACGAAAATGTTGATGATATAATTGCCCGTTTGGAAGAAATGAAAACCGGTCGTTTGTTGCGTTATGCTTGTGAGGCCGGCGCGGTTTTAGGAATGGCAGACGCCGAAAAAAGGCAGGTGCTGGTAAGCTATTCGCGGAAAATCGGACAAGCATTTCAGATTGCAGACGATATTTTGGATAGAGAAGGTAACCAGCAACTTGTGGGTAAGACGTTGCACAAAGACGAGGCACAGAATAAATTTACCTATGTCGGGCGCTATGGTACGGAATATGCGCGCGATTTGGCGAAAAAATTGATTTGTGAGGCAATTACGCAAATCGGAATATTCGGTGATAAGGCCGCGAATCTGCAAGAGTTGGCACAATATATTATCGCTCGGGAATATTAAATAAACCTGTTGCAACGGTACGGCAAATATGCTATACTAAAGCCATAATATAATTATGGAAGCGGAGGTGTGCTATGTCGGAGCAAAAAAGAAGAACCGTCGGACAGGAATTTTTGAAATTGCTGGATGAGGCTAAGAAAAGCAAGGATAAACTGTTGAATTTAGCAGACGCACTAATTAAGCGTTCGCCTTCCAAACGCGGGTTAAAAGTTCGGAATTTGCCGCAAGATGAAACAGCGGTACAGATGAATGCAACAACGGCAAAATTTAATGCTTATGCCGGTAAGGATGTTTCTACTGACGGGATGTTGATGATGGTAGAAAACGCCTATAGGGTCGGAAAGTTTGGTAACCCGAAAAAATTTCATAAAGATTTTGCGGAAAAATATCCGGATGAATACTATCTGGCAGATAAAGAGCGGGAAATAAGCAAGTCTGCAACGCCTAAAGGAAAACAATTAGCCCCGAGAATTTTGCAGCGATGTGCCGGAGATATAACGCAAGCAACGGTCTAGGTCGGTATTGGTGATTTTGCCTAAAGAGGTGCTTTAATCGGCATCTCTTTTTTTAATTTTAAAATCGGTGGAAAATAAAGGTTGGTAGTTTCGGGCAGAGTTGAACTGCCGACTCATCCATGTCAAGGATACGTGATAACCGTTTCACCACGAAACTATGGTTATGCTTTATACAAGGTATTTACCTTCTTGTCAAAATATTTTTACGGCAAAAATATTTTTTTAAATACTTGGAATTCTCTTTTAACATTTTCTAAAGTGCCA
>CAYOYE010000099.1:0-3918 GCA_964408115.1 uncultured Azospirillaceae bacterium | reverse complement strand
GGCCTAAAATAATTTTGTAATCAATAGTAGTATAACAAACTTTTTCTTTTTTGGCAACAAAAAAGCTCCCGTAAAACGAGAGCCTTTTATTAAGTCTAAACAATATGTTATTCCGCAGCCACACTTTCGTTTGCTTTTTCTTTTGTCAAACGATTGACATATCTTTTGGCCATTTTAACCGCATTGTCATAATTTGACGCCGTAGAAATATCCGAAAGTTTGATATGGTTCGTTTCAAAGGCCTTATGCAAAATACGCTTCGGCTGTGTTTTGATGTTGGAAATAATAACCTTGGTATGTGTTTTGTGCATCTTTTGGATAAACTCCACAATCAGGTTAGCCCCACTGGCATCAATCATAGAAACGTGTCCCATTCTGATAATAACCACATTCGGCTGCGCGCGTAGTTTACTAAAAAACTGTGAAATTTCGGAAACGACCCCGAAAAACAGCGGTCCGGCCACCCGCACGACAACAATTCCTTTATCGCGCAATTCCTGCGCCACTTCGGCATTAACATCTTGCACCATTGTTTCCATATTTGCCAGCTCAATCTCTTTGCTCATACGGTGCATAAAAATAATTGCCGACATAATAAAGCCTACCGCAATAGCCGCACTCAAATTAACCAGAACCGTCAGCAAAACCGTTGCAATTAAAGTATAACGATCGCCCAACTGCGATTGGCACAACCCTTTCATTTTATCCAAATTCAGCATATTCCAACCGATAATAATCAGTATCAGCGCCAAACTTGACAGCGGAATATATTTTACTAACGGAGCCAGAAAAAACATAAACAGCAACAAAAATACCGATTGCATCATACCCGAAACCGGCGAATAGGCATTTGCCTTAAAGTTAGTTGCCGTCCGCGCAATAGCTCCGGTTGCCGGTAGCCCGAAGAAAAACGAAGCGGCAATGTTGGCAAGCCCCTCACCGATAAGTTCGGCATTCGGATTATGCGCATCACCACTCATACTGTCTACCACTTTGGCACTTAAAAGCGATTCAATCGCCGCCAAAAAGGCAACGGTCAGCGCACTCGGAAAAACGTTTCTAAACAAATTCCAGTCAAGTTCCGGCAACTCCGGAGCCGGCAACATTTTCGGCAATGCTCCATACTTGCTGCCAACCGTTTCAATCGGCAATTCCAAAACAAACGTTAAAACCGTTGTAACAATCAAAACCCCTAAATAAACCGGCACACGCGGTGTGTATTTTTTAATAACCACAAACAAAATAAGCGAAATAAAGCCTATTGCGGCGGCATATATATTAGATGCCGGCAGGTTGGTCAGATAAACCCACCAGCGCTCCAAAAATCCGTTTGGCAGACTTTCTACCTGCATACCGAAAAAATCTTTTACCTGCGTAGTAATCAGCGTTAAGCCGATACCTGCCGTAAAGCCGATAACTACAGGATACGGAATATATTTAATATACGTTCCCAATTTTAGGATACCTGCCCCAATAAGCAAAATTCCGGTCAAAATCATAGAGGCTATCAGCCCGCTATATCCGTAATGTTGCAAAACATCTAACACCACAATGGCAAAAGCACCGGTCGGCCCCCCGATTTGAAAACGCGAGCCACCGAAAAGTGCAATAATGAATCCTGCCACAATAGCCGTATACAGCCCCTGTGCCGGCGTTAGTCCGCTGGCAATTGCCAACGCCATAGCCAACGGCAAAGATACAATACTTACGGTCAAACCCGAAATGCAATCTCTTTTAAATAGCGCAAAGCTATATCCTTTTTTTAATATTTCAAACGATTTAGGCGTATAATCAGCTTTTATACGCTGCATCAACTCACTCATAGACATTTTAATTTCTCTCCTCAAATATACTCGCGGTAAATTAGAGCGAAAGAAATTAAATTTCAATAATTTTTTATAAAAAAATAAAAGCCGGCCTTCACCGACTTTTATTCCTTTCACTTTATAATTAATACCGCTGGGGCAAACTCCTAATCTGAGATAGTTATTGCTTTGAATTACGAGCCCAGCTGATTCATACAGCTTGTATTCGGAGTTGCGTTATAAAGTACGGCACAAGGCTCCGGCGTATTATTGCCACGATACTGAACCGTAAACGAGCTATAACATGCACTACCGTTTACACTTCCCTTTGCGCAACGATATTCAACCCAAGGAGAAATACCCTCAGAATAGCTACCGTTAGCTGCAAAACACAAATCATCAAACGAAGAATATACACTTGAACTATAATTGCCGAAGGTACTCTTATAACCCTCATCACTGCAAGCATCGTTTTGTGTACCTATGCAGCTTTCAGAAGAATATCCGTTAGAAACTATCACCGAACAGGTTTTCTCAGGTAAATCGCAAGTTTGCGGATAACTTGTGCTAAAACCGTCAGGGCAGGTTTCGGTCGGTCCGGAATAGTACCAGCAAGTTAAACTCCCGACAATTTTGCTGGTACAATTTCCGCCGGTGCTACTCTCGCATACACTCTTGCTGCTATACGAATCACTAGGGCATGTCGTTGTAGTCTTTTTGGTTGACGAACCAAGCTGACTCATACAACTTGTATTCGGGGTTGCGCTATAAAGTACGGCACAAGGCTCCGGCGTACCACCGCCACGATACTGAACCGTAAACGAGCTATAACATGCACTACCGTTTACACTTCCCTTGGCACAACGATATTCAACCCATGGTGATACAGAACCGTAGTAATCGTTTGCGGCTGTACACAAATCACTAAATGAAGAATATATGCTGGAGCTATAACTACCAAAGGTGTTTTTATAATCCGTATCATAGCAGGCATCATTTTCCGCTCCACCGCATTTTTCATAAGCAGATCCGTCAGAAAGTATAGACCCCTCTACCACCGTACAAGTTGACTCAGGTAATTTACAAGTTTGTGAATAACTTGTGCTAAAACCGCTAGGACAGGTTTCGGTTTTTTCAACATAATGCCAGCAGTCAAGTTTGTTTGTCGTTGAAATCTTGGTGCAGTTTCCCGTACCGTTAGCCGATTCACATTCCTTTGACGTACTATAATAGTTAACACCGGTACTTCTCTCATCATTGCACCGTAATAAATTGTATGGACAAGAAGCGCTATTTCCGCTGCCTTTTACCTCTGTCCACAAACTGCGGATAGAATTATATGTGCTGTTACCACTGCTCTTATACCAATAGTAGCGACTGGAAACCTTACCGCTGCTGGCGGTTGTTGTGTAGATAGAATCACAACTGGAAACACTGCTCCAGTCACATCTTTCATTAACCGGATTATAAGAAACGTTTGTTCCTACAAGGGAAGAAATCTTATACTTACCGTTACTGGAAGCCATTTTAATCAAAGAACAGCCTGCTAAATTATTATCCGTATACGGATACTCGTTTGTTCCGTCATACGGCACATAACACGAATAGGCAACCGTACATGACGTTGCGCTGCTTTGGTTGACACAATCATCTTTACTTACATATTTACAGGTCGGTTGCCAGCAACTGCCGATTTCTTTACACACCTTATATTGTGAATCCAAACTGGGATTTGCCGATTTACAGGCGGCTTCACTATCATACTGGTAACTTCCGGATTCGCACTTAAATTCATACGTTACGGTTTCAACCACGGCACCGCAGCTTTTATCCGGTAAAAAGCAAACACGGGCTTGCGCCGTTTGTACAGAGGAAAACAACACCGCACTTCCCAGTACTAAAATCTTAATACATCCGCTAAATATTTTCATTTTCATTCTCCCCAAAAACATCATTATTATGGCGCAAACAATCGCACTATTTTCGTTATTGTACTCCTTTTTTTGCCAAAAGTCAACCGTTAGTGAACAACAACGGCATTTTTTATATTTTATTTTTCCGCGTCCTTTTTTAATAGCGAATCTACCGCTATATTGGCAAAAAACAGCAAACA
>CAYOYE010000098.1:0-4000 GCA_964408115.1 uncultured Azospirillaceae bacterium | reverse complement strand
ATGGGATATTATCAAAGCGTTAAGTTCGGAATTTTTTGCCGGTCAGGGAGCAAGCGGAAAATTGCGTACGGTTTTCGTTGTCGGCGACAGAAAACAATCAATTTTCAGTTTTCAGGGTGCAGATCCGGAAAAGTTTGATAAAATGTCACATTATTTTGCCGAGGTGGGCGGAGATAATTTTGCCAAAGTAAATTTGGAAGTGTCGTTTCGTTCGTCTTCGGCTATATTGGATACGGTAAACCGTTTGTTTGCCAAGCCGGAAGTTGCCGCCGGTGTTACGGCAGAGGGCGAAACGGTAAATCATTTGCCGTTTCGTGCCGGAGAGGCCGGACATGTAGAGATATGGCCGCTTACGGTTGCCGAGGCAGATACGCCGGATGATGACACATTACCGAGTGCCGAGATGAGTAAAAATATATCATCTGTAACTAAATTAGCGCAAGCGGTGGCGCAAAAAATAAAAACATTGCGAGCCGAGAGTCTGCAAAACGCCAAGCCTTTAAATTTTAGTGACTTTATGGTTTTGGTACAAACGCGAAGCGGATTCGTGGATGAATTTGTACGGGCTTGCAAAAATATCGGTGTCAATGTTTCCGGCGCCGACAGGTTACAACTTTCTAAACAAATAGCCGTACAGGATATGATATCTTTAGGCGAATTTTTGTTGTTACCGAATAACGATTTAGTTTTGGCAGAGGTTTTGAAATCTCCGCTGTTTGGTTTAACGGATGATGACTTAATAACATTATGCTATGGTAGAGGCAAAGCCCCGTTATGGTCGCGGTTGGGAGATTTTCCGCAATATGCCGAAATTTATAAGTCTTTACAGAATTTATTTAATATGCTTGACTTTGTTCGCCCGTTTGAGCTGTATAACTATGTTTTAACCAAAATGAACGGACGCTTGAAATTTACCGAGCGTATGGGTGTTGAAGTTGAAGATGCTCTTGATGAGTTTATTAATCTGACAATTTCTTATGAACACGATAACATACCGAGTTTGCAAGGATTTATTGAGTGGATTTCCGGCAGTTCGGTTGAAGTTAAGCGCGAAACCGAGCAAAGTGATACTGATGCGGTGCGCTTGATGACGGTTCACCATTCTAAAGGTTTGCAAGCTCCGATAGTCTTTTTGCCGGATGCCATGCGCCTGAAAAAATCTACCCGAGGACAGACCTTGCTTTGGGATGAAGGTATGGCATATTATCCGTTAAGTAAAGATTTATATGATGAAAAGTGTGAAGCGGTAAGTGAAAAAAATAAGCAAAAGTCTATAGAAGAATATCGGCGTTTGATGTATGTGGCCTTAACGCGGGCCGAAGACCGTTTGTATATATGCGGCTATGCCCGTAAAGACGAAGCCGCGGCCGATTCGTGGTATAAATTATGCCACCGGTGTTTGCAAGAATACGGGGTAAAGGAAAATGAAAAAATTATCTGGGACGAGCCGGAAGTAATAGCCAAAAATCAAAAAGATCGGCAATTTTCCATAGGAGATGAAATTGCACCGGAAAGCTGGATATATCGGGAAGTTGCGCCCGAATCTCCGTTAGCCAGACCATATACGCCATCTCGTCCGGAAGAAGATGATACGGATTCCAAATCGCCGTTGGAAGATAGCGGTAATTTTTATCGGCGCGGAACTTTGATTCATAAACTTTTGCAATTTTTACCGCAAACGGCGGGTGCTAAAGCGCAAATTATCGGTGAATATTTGGCAAAGAATGCGGCGGACTTCAGTCTTGCGCAACGGCAGCAAATCTGTAATGAAGTTTTAACTTTACTGCATAATCCGGATTTTGCGGTTATATTCGGTGAACATTCCCGAGCCGAAGTTCCGATTATCGGCGAAAGCAACGGTAAAATTGTTTCGGCGCAATTAGATCGTCTGATTATTTTGCCGGAAAAAATAATGATTGTGGATTTTAAGACTAATCGTCCGGCCGCCGCTGATGTGGCAACAACTCCGGATATTTATAAAAAACAGCTGGCAACGTATGCTGACCTGATTGCCAAAATCTACGGTAATTTGCCGATAGAAACCTATATTTTGTGGACGAATGAAACACGATTAATGCGGGTGAGCTAAAAAATATGTTGTAATTATTTTGATAACCTTTAATATCGTAAGAAAAAATATTATATAAAAAACAGTTTAACGAAAGAGGAGATAAGATATGACACAACCGTTGACAGATAGTCAGTTTAGCACAGATGTATTAAACTCAAAAGGTTTGGTTTTAGTTGATTTTTGGGCTGAATGGTGTGGTCCATGCCGTCAGCTCGGTCCAGTTCTGGAAGCCGTAGATAATGAGCTGAAAGGCAGCGTTAAAATTTATAATATGAATGTTCACGATTCAACGGCCACTGCTAGCCAGTTCCGGATTCGCAGTATTCCTACCATGTTTTTATTGAAGGACGGCAAACAGGTAGATACGAAAGTCGGCTTAAATACCCAATCAACCATAAAATCGTGGATAGAATCCTATAAATAAGGGAAAAATATTTACTGACAGCGGAGGTTTTTTGTTTTTTCAACAAGAAACTTCTTGCTTTTAGTAAATAAGTATGCTACACAATACCGGAATTTGTTTGGCTCTTATGTATGAGCGCATGCGCAACCGTAGTAAGGGTCTTGTTTAATCCGCTTTGCACGTCAAAGCACAGAGAAATGGAAAGGAAAGCATCATGAGACATGGTGATAAACATAAAAAATTTAGTATGCCGAAAAGCCAGAGAAGAGCATTGTTCTCTAATTTAACATCTGCTTTGTTGACACATGAACAGATTACGATTACTTTGACACGCGCCAAAGAGTTAAGAACTTTTGCCGATAATATGATTACATTTGCCAAAAAGGGCGATTTAAACAGTCGTCGTTTAGCTGCCGGTTTTTTGCGCAATGATGAAGTTGTTTCCAAACTGTTCTCTACTTTGGCAGAACGTTATAAAGAACGCAACGGTGGTTATACCCGCGTATTGAAAGCCGGTTTCCGTTATGGCGATTGTGCGCCTATGGCAATTATTGAACTGGTTGATCGCGATGTTGAAGCTAAAGGAGCTAAAGATTTGGCTCGCGTTGCTGCCGAAAAGGCTGCTGCAGAGGCTGAACAGGCTGAAGAAGCAAAAGCTGAATAGTTAGAACGTTTTACGGCTCTATAAAAAGAAAAGACGAAGAGAAATCTCCGTCTTTTTTGTTTGTTTAATCATCGTATCAATAAAAAGAAAGAGTAATGTAATTACTATTACCGCTGCAATGTTGCGCCGCAAGGCTGACCGGCATTGGAACGGATACCGTTTCGCCCCCTACGCAGGCAATACCTTCATCAGCATTTCCGCTACAATTTTTAACCTGTCCGGTAACGCCTTTATTTACGCCTATGGCATTTAAGCCGGAAGATGTTGCCGCACTCCAATCTAAGGTTGCCAACTCCATACAGGCATCTTCAGGGAGACCAAATAACTCAACAGTAAAATCCCAACCACTAACATCTGTAGTAGATAACATAACAGTTCCGCCAAACGGATTTTTTATATAACCGTTTTGAACAGCATCATCAGGTACAATTTTAGCTTTTTGACACAGAGAGATGTTAGTTCCGCCACAATAAATACCTGTATAGCTACCTTGAGAGCTATATAAAGTACGCACGTTAGCAGCTGCTTGCGACACCAAATCAATGGTTTTGTTAATCTTAAATTTGGTCATGGCTTTAGAATATCCGGCAATACCGCCAACGGATAGCACGCCGATTATTGCCAGCACCCCCAGCATCTCAATCATTGAACGTCCGTATTGCAGCACATCTGCTTGTAAATTTCCTCCTCGTGTACCCTTTATTGTACACGTCGTCAGAAACTTACGGCGCATCTGCCCCACACTCCGGACGTTCCTCGTGCCTTGAATGGAGTTATTATTTGCGGAATTTTGGGCAAACCATCCAACAACTTGCGGAAACGCAAGTTGCCCAAGCCGGTAGGCTTGTTTGAAAACCGTACC
>CAYOYE010000097.1:0-4002 GCA_964408115.1 uncultured Azospirillaceae bacterium | reverse complement strand
GTAAAAGTTGTGCAAAATAATCAAAATTTACAGATTATTTTCGCCCTGTTTTATGGCAAATCTACCGATTTGAGCAATTGGCAAAATTGCAAGTCGGTGGATGGTTTTCCAAGGATTCCGTTTTTCTTATTAAAAAAACGAAAGAGGTGTTTTCGGCTAAACTTGAAATGAAATACCTTTAAAAGTAAACCCACGCGTAAAATAGCGGTTTTCAATATATAAAAAATCCCCGCCAAACAGGTGGGGATTTCTTATAACTAGGCTTGTTGCTGTGTTTCATCAACCTCAAAATTATCATCTTCCTCAGGGGTATATTCAATTCCCAGCTTAGCCAACATATCGTCATTAATATCTTCTCGTTGCGCCACAATCCAATCAGGTACATTTGGCGAAGGTGGCATTTTGGACATCTTCAGCATTTTTTTATCCAGATAATAACGCGGAGAATCGGCAATAATCGGTCGGTCAATATAGCTTTGCATTAAAACAACCTGTTTTAATAACGGTAAACTTAACAGCTGCGTTGAGCTGATAACCGGCACACCTTGTAACTGATAGTTAACGTTTTTGGCCAGAGGGTTAAAGTCTTTACCTAAACTTCCTTCCGTTCGCGAGAAAGAAGAAACTTGAACGGTTTTATTACCAATCATTTTAGAAAAACGTTGGGCGGTAACCTCGTTGTTTTGTGAAAGAATAATTTTGCAGGCGGTTGTAGATATAACCGTTTCCAAATCATCTTTTCCGTATTTTCCGGAAATTTGGCCTAAATCTTGTCCGATAAGTAAATAAGATACCTTTTGCCCACGACCTACCGCCGGTCCGTCAATAATAGCTTTCATTTTCGGCATTTGCGGAAACTCGTCTAGTACAAACAAGGCGGCAAACGGTCCCATTTTACCATCTGTCTTATTAACATAGTTAGGCGGATTAGAAATCAGATAAGATGACATTAATTCAATAAAGGTGCTGCTTATAACGCCCAATGCCCGCGCATCAACTTGGTTTACCGACAGATAAACGGAAATAGGCTTCCATTCACCGGTAACCGGATCTTTCATTCCCCGCAAATCCTTAAATTGAATATCCGAAAAACTTGTTCGCGCTTTTACGGCTTGGTTTTTAAACACGCCGATACCCGAGAACGCCGTAGATAAAATAGAGCCACGCTCTTTATCCGGAGTGTTACTTAAAGAACTCAATTCGGTAATACAACGTTGTGAATATCCATAGTTGCGCGCTTCTTTTACGGCTTCTTCCAACATATCGTGTGTCGGATCGGCCATAGCTGCCATTTGGTCACCCTCGTCCATACGCCGCTGAATTTCTTGCGCTGCGGAAATCTGGGCTTCGGTAATCCATTCCATAATCATGGCAATACAGGCTTCTCGTCCCATCCACCGCGATGGCAATAAATTCCACGTCCCGATAGGCAGGTAGTTTTCCATTGTTAAAGTACCGTTTTTAAGATTTTGAATAGCTCTTATGGCTGCCGGATCACGCATTTCCGAATAATACCCCTCCAGCACCTCTTTATCTTTTTCATCTAGCTTTCCCTCATAGATTCGCCCGATAAAATAGTCATTGGCGCGCGCTCTATCACATTTTGAGGCCACAAAGTGAATAAAACCGGTCAGCGCCGCACGTCCGGTTTTGGACCAGTGAGGATCTGCACCGCCTTTTGGGTCTTCTACCAAAATTCCGCACATAGAATCCACATACATATCACGATCAGGTCCGACTTCCGGCATTGCGTTTGGTGATAACGGATTCCAACTCGGATAATAAATACCCTCACTCGGATTATCTTCGGCACCCCAGTTAATTACAAACACCGGTCCGACCTTGGCTCTTGCGCCGGTCGTATTATAACACAACTCCGGTTTCGGGTCATTAACGACAATGCTTAACTTTTCGGAGTTGAAAATTGTCGGAATAACCACGCCGGCGGTTTTACCTGTACCCGGAGGTGCGCAGCATAAGGTGGCAAGCGTTTCTTTTAATAACAAAAATCTGCCGTTGAATTTTCCGATAACCTGACAAAAGCCGTCAAATCCGAGTAATGCCATTTTGTTAATATCGCTCAAAGTTGCCACTCGGGCAGAACCATGAATATTTGTCTGAAATTTATATGGGCTGAACAAAGCTCCGATAATTAAGCCGACCGGAATTGTTAAGAACGGTAACAACGGTACCCACAAACTTAAAGAAAAATTACCCCTGTAAAACCAGACTTGCCGAAACCATTTTCCGTACATATTAAACAGATGCGATGGTTTTGCCGCAATCATTGCTAAAAATTTGTTGATAGCCGCAAAGGAGGCCTTGGATACACCATGACCAACCAAATACGAAAGCGGCAAGGCAAATACAAACATAAATATGGTGATAACCAGACAAATAACAAAAGTAATGGTCATCCATCTGACGGCACTATCATATTCTTTCCATTCTTCGCCACGATCTTTCATTGTTATTCTTTCATCCTCACTTTATATTTTTCAACAATTTGCGTAATTTATCAAAATCTTGTTTTGCCATGGTTTCTTCAACCTCATGCAATGATTTTGAAAACAACGGAATTTCTTTTGGCGCACCGCGGTTAATGCGTGTAACATCAATATTTATTCCGTTCCAGACTTCAAACATATCATCTGCATTAATAATATTTGCCATCTGAATCACGACATAAGAGTTAATTTTTTGTTCAAACCCTTCGTCTTCCAGTTTATCAACTAAAATATCGCGTGCAATACTTAATTTGCGAACCGGTGAAATTCGGTGACTGTTTTCGGAAAACCATAGCGGTTCTTCACCGTTAAACAGCTCTTCATCTGCCAGCCAATCGCCGCTTTCTCTATCAACCATACATAAACAAATATCGCTTTCGCAAACTCCGACAAAGTCAATAATCGTTCCCTGAACTGTAACTCCCTTAATGACATCATAGCCTTTTTGTTTGAGGGCGTCATAAACGACACTTTGTTGATTATTTTGCGAATTATCGTCATCACTGCTATTGCGGCGATTCGTTTTTTCCGAATTATCCGTTTTGTTATCGGAATTATTTTTGTCGCGGCGATTTTTGTTGCGGTTATCGCGTTCACGATTATCTCTGTCATTATCACGCTTATTGTTCTGCCGATTGTCTTTGCGTGAATTACGGGAAGTGTTTTCATCTTCTTCGTCATCTTCGTTATCATCATTAAAGACCGCCGGTTTTGCGGATTTTTTCTTGTCATTTCGGTTATCATTGCGGTTATTGCGCGGTTTAGGTCTATCATCATCTTCATCATCAACAACAATTTTCGGAGATGAAGTCTTTTTCGGAGCAGTAGGTTTTCCAACCTTTTCAAAAGAATCTATGTCTAAATCAAAATCGTCATCATCATCGTCATCAAAGCGGAACAAAGAGTGTTCCAACGGAGCTTGTTCGGTCGGTTTCTTTATTTTGTTTGTTATTCTGGTTTGGGCAGAAGATATGCTGCTTGCGGAGTTTGACAGCGGTGTTGTTGCCAATCCGAGTGCCGGCCCGTTTGCCGCTCTTGCAGAATTATCGCCGTAATCGGAAATCGGCGCACGATATCCGCTGACGCCTGCCGGCCGAATTTGTTTATATGATTTACGCTTTACGACACCGTATTTATTATTGGTCGTAATAACATTTATCGGAGCTTTAACAAAACGCTGATAGAGTCTAATCGGGGAAACAAGTATGTCATAAATAATCTTTTCCCAGGCAACCATACTTAAAGTCCACCAGCCGGTTATCAACATTGGGAAGAAGGTGATTAGGATAATGACGAAGGCCCACTCTTTCGGCGCTCTGACGACCCAGCCTGCTTTCCATAAATCACGAGCCTGTCGCCAATGGTCTGCCCAGAATATATCAAAGTGCCAGTTGCAGAGCATAATAACGCGTATGCCTTCTATGAAGATTAAACTCCAGAGGCAACCAACAATTATTATTCTATGAGATCCAGATGATACATAAAAGGTTAAGAC
>CAYOYE010000096.1:0-4016 GCA_964408115.1 uncultured Azospirillaceae bacterium | reverse complement strand
AAACCGCAGTGACCACATAGCTCAAGTGCGTCTAATAATATTTTTTCTTTTTGGCTATCGGACAAGTCACGAGATTGAGATTGTTTCATCAGGATATTATAGGCAGCAAGATTCTTCTTATGTTCTTCATGTCCCAGTATAGCTTTAAATTCCTTATCACAATCTTTTCCGTAGTAATTTTTATAAAGGAAAGCATCTTTGTTTTTCATTTTTTTATAAATTTTTGCCATAAAGAGTTTTTCTTCGTATTTGGGAAGCCCCCCATTATGTTGCATTAGCTTAAAGGCAACATAATTGAGTTCGTTATCTGCTCCGCCGGCGATATGGTGTAACTTTTTTTCCAATACGTTACGATACCACAAATCATTACGCTCACATTCTTCAATACCGGTCAGCAGATTTTCATAGAGGACAACTTTGTATTTATCAGGTATTTGAATATCGTCAAATACCTGCTCACATTTTTGTAACAGTTTGGTATTTTGTTGAGAGCCTTCGCTTTTATCTTCTTGGGAAAGCAACTGTGTCAGATTATTTACAGTGTCATCAAGTTCGCAAATTTGCTGATATTGTTCGGTTGGTAAAACCTTTGAAAGTTTTTTCAGTCTTTCGGCACAAAGATTTTGTCCTTCTTTGTCGTAAGGAGAAAGACATAGGCAATATAAATAATCTTGTAGCGGTTTACCGTTTAATTGCATGGTTATCCTACCCAATCAGAGATTTTTTACCATTTTAAGGAATGTAATTCCCTGCTCATCAAATATATCACCCTCGGAATGGTAGCCCATTTTTTCATAAAATGCGACAACCGATAACATTGAGTGCATTATAATAACGGAATATCCAGCCTCTTTAGCCCGTTTTTCCGCGTAGCCGACAAGCTCTCTACCAATACCCTCTCCTTGGTAAACCGTATCTACGGCCACCTGCATAAGGCGGATTTTTTCATTATCAATCGGGGCTAAAATCAAACCGCCGACCAATCTGCCGTCCAAATTTTCAATGCAGCCGATATGCAGGTATCCGGCTTCTTCCGGACGAAAAGAGTCAAGAAATTTTAAGCCTAAAGGTTCTAACAAGATTTTGTATCTTAATTCTACCAGTTCATTATAACGGGAAGAACCGAAGTCAATATCTATCATTTTGCGCATGGCGTTTTCCTTTATATTGTGATTTATGATATTAAAACATATTTTTTGGTGTTTGACAATAATTATTGATTAAAACAAAAAAATAAATTATGTTTAGCTAATTATAGGAGCGAATATGACAGATTTAAGTTTGATTAGAAATTTTAGCATAATTGCTCATATAGACCATGGCAAATCTACCATAGCCGATAGACTGATTGAATATTGCGGTGGTTTGCAACATCGGGAAATGACCGAGCAGGTTTTAGATTCAATGGATATTGAAAAAGAGCGCGGAATAACGATTAAGGCACAAACCGTACGGTTAAACTATACGGCAAAAGACGGTCAAACTTATCAGCTTAATCTGATTGATACTCCGGGGCATGTTGATTTTACATACGAAGTTTCCCGCTCACTTGCTTCTTGCGAGGGTTCGGTGCTGGTGGTTGATGCTACGCAAGGGGTGGAAGCGCAGACTTTGGCGAATGTTTATTTGGCTTTGGATAATAATCACGAAATAGTACCGGCTCTTAATAAGGTTGATTTACCGTCAGCCGATCCGGAGAGAGTAAAACAACAAATTGAAGACGTTATCGGGCTTGATGCGTCAGAGGCAGTTGAGGTGTCCGGCAAAACAGGGTATGGCATAGATAATTTATTGGAAGCAATAGTGCATAAGTTGCCTGCCCCACAGGGAAATAACGAAGCTCCGTTGAAAGCCCTGCTGATTGACAGTTGGTATGATTCTTATTTGGGCGTAATTATTTTGGTGCGAATTAAAGACGGAATTTTACGCAAAAAACAAAACATCAGAATGATGTCAAGCGGCTTGTCGTATGTTATTGATAAAATAGGCGTGTTTACGCCGAAAATGACCGATACAGAAGCATTATATCCGGGTGAAGTCGGTTTTATTACCGCCAGCATTAAAAGTGTGGAAGACTGCAAAATCGGTGATACAATTACCGATAATAAAGTGCCATGTGCCGAGGCACTTGCCGGTTTTAAACCATCGGTTTCAGTGGTTTTCTGTTCTATTTTTCCGGTGGATAGCAGCCAATATGATGCCTTGAAAGATGCTTTGGCAAAGTTAAAATTAAATGATGCCAGTATAAATTATCAGAGTGAAAATTCCAGCGCTTTAGGGCTTGGTTTCAGGTGCGGATTTTTAGGCTTATTGCACATGGATATTATTCAGGAGCGGATAGGTCGGGAATTTGATTTGGATATTATTACAACTGCACCGTCAGTTGCTTATAAGATATATTTAACAAACGGTACGGAGATTACCTTGCATAATCCGGCGGATATGCCTGATTTATCAACAATTAAACAAATAGAAGAACCGATGGTGCGCGCGACTATTATGGTGCCTGATACATATTTAGGCTCGGTTTTGAAGCTTTGTACGGAACGGCGGGGTGAACAAGAAGATTTAACATACGTCGGAAATCGGGCAATGGTTGTGTATAAAATACCGTTAAGTGAGATTGTTTTTGATTTTTATGACCGTCTGAAGTCAATTACCAGCGGATATGCCAGCTTTAACTATGAACTTATCGGCTATGCCGTTGCCGATTTGGTAAAAGTACAAATTTTGATTAATGAAGAAGCTGTAGACGCTTTGTCGTTTTTATGTCATCGCTCGGAAGCCGAGGCGCGCGGACGACAAATTTGTGAAAGACTGAAAGATTTAATACCGCGGCATTTGTTTAAGATTCCGTTACAAGCGGCTATCGGCGGCAGAATCGTGGCGCGTGAAACAATTGCACCAATGCGGAAAGACGTGACGGCAAAATGCTATGGCGGTGATGTTACACGCAAGCGCAAGCTGTTAGATAAACAAAAGAAAGGTAAACAACGGATGCGCCAGTTCGGTAAGGTGGAAGTGCCACAATCGGCATTTATTGAAGCACTGCGAATCGGTGACGATTAAGTTTATTCAACCGGATGTTCCAGATCGCTGTAAGAGGCGATAATTTTGGCAAGACGCGGATTTTCAGCCTTGCCGTTCTGGCGTATTTTTTCTAAATCATTGCGGTAATCCTCTAGGGCTTGGGCAAACGTAGTGATATTTTTCGTATTGTCGGTTAGGGGCTGTGGCGGTGTCTTATTTTCTGCCGGTTGCGGCGTGATAACCGCGATAGTATCGTGAGTGTTTTTTTCTTGGCGCGGTTGTGGCTTTCGGGTGGCAATATCTTTAGTTTGCTGCTGTTTATATTGCGCCGTTTGCGGCGCGATGTCGGCAGATTTTTCTACGATTTTTTCTTTGGCAATCTGACTGTTTTGCAAAGTAGATGCCGTATTTTCTTCTGTCGCCGTAACCGTAGAAGCGGAGTTTTTCCCATGATAGTTAATGGATGAAACCGGTGGTAGTTTTTCGGTTTGGGATGTGTTGACATTTTGCGGAATAAAAAAAGACGGGCGTTTAGCGGTGCGCTGAAAGGTTTGGGCTAAAACACAGTTGCCGGCACCCGCAAACAAACATAAGTAAACAACCAAAAAAGTCAGTCTTTTCATATTCAACTCCTTAATACAATTTATTATAGTGTAAAAATATTAACGCCGGTTTAATAAATTAGTGATAGATTGGAGTTTAGGAGATTTGATGAAAAAATTTATCTTTACACTGGTCGTTGTTTGTTTATGCGGTGTGGAAGCAAATGCTGCTTCCAGAGCTTTTTTGCTGTCGCAATGTAAAAAAATGATGAGGGAACATCCGGCGGAAATTTCCATATCATATAACTATGGGGCGCTTGAGCTAAATCATACAAAAGATTCGGCATATTTGGCAAAACTACAGCAGAGTATAATGAAAAACACTATATCCGAGGGCGTAATTGAAGGGTTGACAACGTTGTTCTCTTATTTTGAGGTTAGTGT
>CAYOYE010000095.1:0-4022 GCA_964408115.1 uncultured Azospirillaceae bacterium | reverse complement strand
TTCTTCATACCTTCGGGTCTGTCCCCCTCATCCGGTCGCTTATTTTTATTTTGGCGTGAACGAATTTTCTCGTACTTTATCTTTTGTTTTTCGTTCAATATCTTCACCATTTCCGCCTCGTCTTGCGCTCTGATTTCAGACATCTGCTTATGCAGATCTTCTATTTTCTCCATCAAATCGCGAATTTTTTCCTGACTTTTAGCGGTAATTTCCTCATACTGTACCTTTTGTTGATCCGTAAAATCCAATTTACCGCTCCAATCCATCGGTCTATCGTCGCGGCGTGGTGGCTCGGCGTTTGCAACACCGACAGAAAACAAAAAGGAACAAGCGCACAAAAAAAGAAATATGTTTTTCATTATTATCTCTCCTAAAAAATTTTTTTTAAGGCTAGCATAAAAATTACATTTAATCACTTATTTTTTTTGAAAAATCGCTTTTAGTGTATATATCTACCTCACTATGGCAAAACAAGGAGGTAAAATCAATAATGTTTAAGGGCATTTTTTTAGCACTATCCACCGTATTTTTATGGAGTTTTAACATCATCTATTCAAAAGTTCTGACACCCTACCTGACACCGATACAGATTTCTTTTATACGCTGGCTGCTGGCCATGTTTTTTTTCGTACCGTTTACCTTTGGTTCAATCATAAAATATCGCCGACAGCTATGGCACAATCTGGAATATATCATAATTCTCGGCTTATCGGGTATCGGTCTGTTAAACACTTGTGTTTATTTTGCCGGTCACACCGCCAATGCCGTTGATATGTCCTTGATAGCAACTCTAGGTCCGATTTTTCTCATTATTTTATCTCACTTTTGTGACGGAGAATCTGTTTCCTTTCGCACGCTTACCGGCATTTCTTTAGCCCTAATCGGCGTTATTGTCCTAATTCTACATGGCAACTTTAATAACTTAAAAACCTTTAACTTTGTTGCCGGTGATGTGTGGATGTTGGGGGCTGCCGTTTTATTTGCCGTCTACGCTATAGTCCAAAAGCGCTTACCTGCCGAAATACCTACCCTTACTGCCTTATCGGCGTCAATTATCGTTGCCGTAATATTTTTTACGCCGCTATTTTTATTTCAGCTTGAAACCGCCCCTCTACATAAACGCCCCGAAGAAGCCGTAATAATTCTGCTTATTTTAGGCTTTATGAATTCCGGCGTAGCATATCTTATGTGGAACACCGCCATACGGCGTATCGGCCTCATCCGTACGGGTATGATTTATTATTTTATGCCCGTATTCAGCAGTATCACTGCATATTTTTGGCTTCACGAAAAAATATCCGTTACCCAAACATACGGAGCATTATTGGTTTTAGCCGGTGTCATATTGGTAATCGGACACCACCGAACAACCCTGACCGGATATACTAATAAACGCGCCACGACCGTCCGCCGACTCCGCCATAAAAAACTTGCATAATTCTTTTGTTTTGCTATACAATATCACCGGAGGAAAAATTTTATGCGGATATTCTATTGCGGTGATATTGTCGGACGCGCCGGACGTGATGTTGTTACGGAAAATCTCTACAAAATCCGAAACGAATACAAGGCTGACGTTATTTTACTAAATGTTGAAAATGCAGCACATGGCTTTGGCGTTACTGCCGGTATTTGTCGCGACTTTTTAGCTAAAGGTGCTGATATTCTGGTTACCGGCAATCATTTTTTGCAGCAACGGGATATTATCCCTTTCTTAAATGAATCGTCTGCTATTATCCGACCGGCTAACATTCCGGCAATTAATCCCGGGCGTGGTTTTACAACCTTTGAGCTGGCAGACGGACGAAAGATTTTAGTTATTCAAGTTCTCGGTCGCCTGTTTATGGAAGCCGTTGACTGCCCTATCCAAGCCATAGAAAATATCTTAAAAAATTACACCCTCGGTAAAAACATTAGCGCCATATTTGTAGATATTCACGCCGAAGCCACCTCCGAAAAGCAAACTCTGGGCCATTATCTTGACGGGCGTGTTTCCTGTGTTGCCGGCACACATACTCATGCACCGACTTCCGATTATCGGGTTTTGAAAAACGGAACAGCCTACATTACCGATGTCGGGATGTGCGGAGATTATAATTCGGTGTTGGGTTTTGACATACAAGCCCCGATCAACCGTATGCTTCGCAAATACGTTTCCGACAGACTTATGCCGGCCACCGGTAAAGGCACACTGTGGGGCATTTTGGTTGATACTGATGATAAGACCGGTTTAGCAAAACAAATCACCCAAATCAAAATATAGGCGACTAGCTTATCCGCCGCCCAAGGGCAATATCAAACACTTTATTTTTTGTTTGCAAATCGGTATTCTGTCCGTCCGTAACACAAATACCGGTTACCGTAAACAGCATTTTCTCCGGATTCGCCCTATATCCGTTTTGCAGTTCCACAAACTTAACTTCCTCCGGATTTTTTAATCTGCTGATCCAATAATCCTTATATTCGCGATATTCGTGAGTTTTAAGACCTTGTTTTATTTTATTGAACCAGACGGATTTCAATACCAGTTTCAGCGTTTTATCAGCCATTATTTATTCAAATTTCAAAATAACGGAACAGTCATTTCCGCTTTGACAATTACAAATTTGTTCTGCTTTATCTTCCGGAACAGGCACACTAACCTCACTACCGTTTGGACAAGCATATAACAAACCGTTCGGATTAAACATCCCGCTGCACCCGTCTACAATTTCCAATATATCGCCGCTAACGGTCAGTAAACTTGCTGACAGCCCTAAAAATTTCAAACCTTGCAACTTAGTCCAGTCATACGTTGTCAGCATTTTACAAATATCTTTATCAATATTCCGAACACTAACGACAAAGGCATCTTTGTTTCCGCCGAGTCGGTCGGTTGATGCACCACTTACAACATAAGAACCGCCAAATTTGTTTGAAATATTTTTCTCTTGCGCATAATATATCAGATTTTTAGGCAACAATTCGCCGTCAACCAAATACGAATTGCTTAACTCGGCATAATCCTTGTTCCACAACTTATATGTTTTGGTCTGTATAGCAATTTCGGCTATCTGCTCCGGCATTTTTCTTCTATTATACCACCGTTCAAACGATGGGTATTCTTTTATAAGCAGAAATGTTATACCCAAAGAAATAAACAGAGAAATCAACAACCATACCATTGAATCGTCTTTCTTATCCATAACCGTTATCCTCCCGTTGTTTAGAAATATTTTAGAGCAAGTACACAGTTGCTTCCGTTACAATTACAAGCATTTACGGCAACACTCACCGGCATAGGAATTGCTACGGTGCTACCGTTATAACATGCTGCCGCATAATTACTATTGCTTACACCGGTACAGCCCTGATAAATATTTTTCAATATGGTATTGGAATAAGAACTACCACCGACACCTATACCCAGCAAAGAGTCGTTTTTTCTACCACCCCAATTATAGCTTGCCAGCTCCATACATGCTTCTTCCGACAAACCACCGTAGATAATAGAATAGGCCTGTGTATCACCGGAATTATATTCTGCCGTATCGGCCTTAATCGTAACACTGCCGCCAAACGGATTTATAAAGGTATTGTTTGCCTTATCTATATCTATCGTAGATATTTTCATCTGCATTACCGTTGCATTACTAAGTCCGTCATACGAAGCCTCGCTGGTACCTAAAACAGACAGTTTAGCAGCAAGAGACGTTATCTGGTCTATCGTTGTATTCACTTTTCTTTGCATTTGCGCCTTAGTAAAACCGGATATTCCGGCAACGGATAACAAACCGGTAATAGCCAAAACACCCAGCATTTCTATCATAGATCTTCCGGATTGAATATTTTTCATTGGTAATTCCCTCTTATTATATTTTGTTGCAAAGGTAACATTAAAAACACCTAACGTCAATCAATGAGTGCAGTTATAAGCAATTTATTGTTTAAAAAAAGAAATGCCTTGTCCAAAGTTACAAACTTTAAAACAAGGCATTTATCTCTGATTCTACTACCGCACTTCATGGTACACCATTGTTTCC
>CAYOYE010000094.1:0-4032 GCA_964408115.1 uncultured Azospirillaceae bacterium | reverse complement strand
TTGACTTGCATTTTTATGCAAATCAGTTTAAGTTAGCGAAAGATTTTTGAAATAATTAAAAACAAAATAGAGGAAAAAATGGTTGCAACAACAATGGAACAGTTAGTTTCTCTTTGCAAAAAAAGAGGATTTATCTTTCAAAACTCGGATATATACGGTGGTTTGCAAGGTTTATACGATTACGGCCCGTTAGGCGTTGAATTAAAAAACAATATTAAGGCTGCCTGGTGGCGGGCTATGGTTTATGAACGTGATGATATTGAAGGTATGGATGCGGCAATTTTAACCAACCGTAAGGTTTTGCACTATTCCGGTCACGAAGATACGTTTTCGGATCCGATGGTAGATTGCAAAAAATGTAAAGGACGTTTCCGCGCCGATCACCTGACAGACAATAAATGTCCGAACTGCGGCTCTACGGAACTGACAGAGCCTCGCCCGTTTAACCTAATGTTTAAAACAACTGTCGGTCCGGTAGAAGATGCCGATAATATTGCTTATTTGCGTCCGGAAACGGCACAAGCCATCTTTACACAATTTCGTAACGTTGTTGACGCAACATCACGCAAATTACCGTTCGGTATTGCACAAATCGGTAAAAGTTTTCGTAATGAAATAACTCCGCGTAACTTTATCTTTCGGGTACGGGAATTTGAGCAGGCAGAAATGGAATTTTTCGTTACGCCGGGAGAAGATGAAAAATGGCATACCGAATGGAAAAATAACCGCATAGAATGGTGGAAACGTCAGGGATTGAATCCGGATAACTTCCGCGTTTATGAGCAAACTAAAGAAGATTTGGCTCACTATGCCAAAGCCTGTGTTGATATTGAATATAAGTTTCCTTGGGGTTTTGATGAACTTGAAGGTATTGCTAACCGCCGCGACTATGATTTAGGTAACCATACTAAAGCGCAAGACGAATTTAAGCTGGAAGCTCATTGCCACGAAAATAATGAATCAACCACCAAATTATGTATTCGTGATGAAGAACGTAACGAATGGTTTGTACCGTTTGTTATTGAACCGTCTATGGGTGTAGATAGAGCTGTTTTAGCCCTGTTGACCGATGCTTATAACGAAGAAACGTTAGAAAACGGTTCTACCCGTATTGTTCTCAAGCTCAAAAAACATTTAGCGCCGATTAAAATTGCCATTGTGCCGCTTAAAAAGAACAGTGCCGAAATTATGGCCAAATGCCACGAACTGAAACAACATCTGATGAAGTTGGGTATCGGTCGGGTTGCGCTGGAAAATACCGGTAATATCGGAAAGGCCTATCGCCGTCATGATGAAATCGGTACACCGTTGTGCTTAACCGTTGATTTTGAAACAATAGAAAATAAGCCGGAAAGCGTAACTCTGCGCGATAGAGATACAATGGAACAAATCCGCATTGAAACATCTAAACTTGATGATTATGTTAAAGACTACTTTTTGAAATAGCCTTAATGCAAAGCGTTTGAATCTAAAATGACCATATCTTGCGGTATGGTCATTTTTTTATGATATTGCTTCTTACATATACTGCCAGAGTATAAATAAAGTAATAAAGACAACACCGCAGATAATAATCATCATCATTGACATCATCTTTTCCTTTCGTGCGAATATTGTTATAAGATTATATTATACGAAATATCGGAAAAATGCAAGCAAATTAGGAAGAAATCAGCGAACACAATCATCGCCGTTGAAATTATAGTCAGTTACCTCACCTTCCGTTATCACAAAAGACGTTTTACAATAATAAATTCCTTGAGAGGTTGGCAAGCCATACGCCGGAACTTCCATTGCATCATAACTCAAATTATCGGCATACGGCTGTTTATCATCATCAATCGGCTCATGCGAAACCCGAATATATGTTGCAATATAAGCGTCTTCCCCAACCGAATATGTGGTATTAGGGTAGCCCCAGACCGCATAAAGTTCTTCTTCCGGTTTTCCGAGCCAACCGGATAAATCCTTTTGATATTGCGCTGCTGTCGGCTGCGAGGCGCAACCGCTTAAACAAAACAACAACATAAGAGTGCTAAATATCCGTTTCATTTTTCTTCCTTAATACATATATTTTCCCGTTCGGTTGCCATTTTAGCCAGACGAGCGATATTTTCCTTACTTATCTTAATCTTTAATGTATAGTTATCTTCCGCATTTTCAACCGCCAAAACCACGCTGTTCCGATATAGCCACGCAGCAGTCTGACCGTCCGTACCGGACAATGTAACGGTATAGCGCTCAAAACTGCCAGACAATTTATCCGCTATCATATTAAGCAGCTTTTCGCACCCCTCACCCGTTTGTGCCGAAATTAGTACCTGATTTTTGCTGCCGTTTGTTTTATTACGCCGAAAATCGGCTTCTTCTGCCGACAGTAAATCCGCCTTATTAAAAACCTCAATATAATTATTTGCCGACTTTATGTCTTTCAAGCCTAAACCTTGTAACACTTCCAACACATCGGCACATTGTGAGGCATTATCCGGATTAGAGGCATCCCGCACATGCAAAATAATATCGGCTGCTATTACCTCCTCCAGAGTGGCACGAAACGCCATTATCAGTTCATGCGGTAAATCCGAGATAAAGCCGACCGTATCCGATAAAATAACCTCCTGTCCGTTTGGTAAACTTATTTTGCGCATAGTCGGATCAAGCGTTGCAAAAAGCATATCGGCAGCCATAACATTACCTGCCGCCAGATGATTAAACAGCGTAGATTTGCCGGCGTTGGTATATCCGACCAGAGCTACCGTAGGATAAGGCACTTTTTGCCGCGCTCCGCGTTGGATTCCGCGGGTTTTCTTAACCTTTTCCAAATCTTTTTTAATCCGCACGATTTTATCGTCAATTATACGCCGATCCAATTCTATTTGGGTTTCCCCCGGACCACCCAAAAATCCGGCACCGCCGCGCTGACGTTCAAGGTGTGTCCAACTGCGAACCAAACGTGAACGTTGATAGGTAAGGTGTGCCAGTTCAACCTGTAACGCCCCCTCTTTTGTTTGCGCCCTTTCACCGAAAATTTCCAAAATCAGCGCCGTACGGTCAATAACTTTTACCTGTAATTTTTTTTCCAGATTACGTTGCTGTATCGGTGTGAGTTTACCGTCAACAATCACCAGCTCGGCAGCCGAATTATGTATTTCTGCCTGTAGTTTTTCAATAAAGCCACCGGCAAAAAGAGTTGCCGGCTTAACATTTTTGAGTTTGACAACCTCTTTATAAACCACATCCAGCTTAATGGCAAAAGCCAATCCTTCGGCTTCGGCGAGCCGGCTTTCTGCCGACAAACTACGCTCTGCACCAACTATTTCCGGACAGATAACGCAGGCTTTAATTTGCTTATCGGATTGAACTTCTATCACGCGCTATTCTTCGTCAACCGCAACGGCAACACTAGGCATAATTGTGGAAACTGCGTGTTTATACACCATCTGTGTGTGTCCGTCACGCCGTAGCAACATGGTTTCGGTATCGTGTTGCACGATAATACCCTGCAGCTTTACGCCGTTAATTAAAAACACCGTTACGGCAATTTTTTCATTTTTAAGATCGTCTAAAAAATCACTTTGTACATTATTCATTTTATTATCCTTGTTTATCAGAGTGTTTCTATACTTTGTGTATGTTATAAAATTTTTTACAACAAGTCTATAATAATATTATTTTTTGCACGAAAATATTAAACGGTTGATAAAAGGAAAATACCGTTGCCAAGCACAGACACCGATTTTATAATACAAAACAGTTCGTTAAAATAAAGGAGTTATGATTATGCCAGACCTGTACATTATTGGTATTGCCACCGGAATAACCTTGTTGTGCTTATTAATTTTAGCTATTGTATTTATCTTTAAAAACTCCGCAAAATCGGTTCTTGTTACCGAACAACAAAAACAACTTGAAAGTTTGGCAATCAAAAACAAACAGCTTGATGACGAATGCTCACAATTAAGCGCGGAAAATATCCGCCTTAAAACCGAATACCGGAATCAGCAGGATTTTATGGCAGAAAAAATTCGTTAT
>CAYOYE010000093.1:0-4041 GCA_964408115.1 uncultured Azospirillaceae bacterium | reverse complement strand
AACCCCGCAACGCCTGAAAAATGTAGGCTTGTTTTATCTTAAACGTTTTGAATCGTCCGTCAGTAATCTGCGAGGTGTTTTACAAAAAAAAGTTAATACCTATGCTCATGAAAATCCCGATTTTAACCGCGAACAGGCTTTGGGGTGGGTAGAAGATGTTTTGGCAGAATTTGAACGTTTGCATTATCTTGATGATGCCCGCTTTGCCGAAATAAAAATCAGAAGTTATCTTGAGGCCGGAAAGCCGGCACGCTATATTCAAAACAAATTGCGGGAAAAAGGTGTTGCGGAAAAGTTGATTAACGATTTGTTGCAACAGCAGGAATATAATCCCGAAGAAATGGCGCTGAAATTAGCCAAGCGCAAAAGAATCGGTCCGTTTCACAAAGACGAGGAAGAACGTCGTCTTTGTCGGCAAAAAGATATGGGAACGCTTATTCGCGCCGGCTTTGATTATGATGTTGTTTGTAAAGTTTTGGCCTACAATCCGGAAGATGACGAAATATATTAAACCCGACCGTAGATATCGGCATAGCGGACAATATCGTTTTCATCAAGGTTTTTCCCGACCTGTACTTCAATAAATTCAAGCGGTTCTTTTGCCTGATTTTTGATTTGGTGTTTGGTTTCTACCGGAATATATACCGATTCACCGGCCTTTTTAAGCAATGTGTCTTCACCCAGCACAACAACTGCATTACCTTTAACAATATTCCAGTGTTCCGCACGAAAATGGTGTAGCTGTAATGATAAAACACCCTCAGGATTTACGGTAATATGTTTAACGCAATAACCTTCGCCGCAGTCAATAACTTCCCAAGTTCCCCAAGGTCGGTCGTCTTTTTCTCCACGCTTGTATGTGTTTGTCATAATATTCTCCTTTTTTCTGTTTACAGATTGTAAAATTTAGTATAAACAGTTAAAATAATGTTGCAACAAAAATTAACATAAAGGTGCCTGAAATGCGGACATCAACCGTTGTAAGTGAGGCTTTGGCAATCCAGCGTACAATCAGTACGCAGCTGTCGGGGTCTGCTCCGACACTTACAAAAATAGAAAGCATATTAAAAGAATTTGCCGAAATGACGCTTTCGGCAACGGCTATGCTATATGCAACGATTGATGAAAATTATCTGGAATTTATGGGCGGGTATCACGCCGAAAATTACAAAACCACCGTTCGTTTTGATGATGATATTATCGGTAAAAGTGCGGCCTCTAAACATACAATGAGCGCAGTTAATAAAGAGAATAATATCTCGGTTATCTGCGTGCCGATAATCCGCCTGCATAATACCATAGGTGTGGTGGTACTGACTAAAAACGGCGGCGAAAATTATACCGAACATCAGGCGGAAGTGATTGAAACTCTGGCATCGGTTTTGACGGATTTGCTTATTTCCGACGAATTTATAGAATACCGTAATCGCCTTATTCGTGAAAAAGGTATTGCAGTACGCGATACTTTGCATGGGTTGGGTTTAAATAAGGGGTATGGTGTCGGAAAAGCCGTTTTGCACAATCACCGTAGGGAGCTGGTCAATATATTTACCGAAAATATTGAGTTGGAACATTCCAAATTGGCGGAAGGTCGGCGCAAAATGCTGGAATATATTGATAATAAAATAGCGCAGGTCGGTAATTATATGGGGAATACCACCGATATAATTCAGGCATATCGTATGTTTGCGCAGGATAAAGGCTGGTTCAAAAAAATTAGTGCCGATATAGATAAAGGATATACGGCAGAAGCCGCGGTGGAACATGTTTATGAAGATATATGGAATAAACTTTCAGCCGCCAGTGATGTTTATATTAAAGAAAAACTTTATGATTTGCGTGATGTTTCCGACAGGTTGCGGACCTTTATCAGCGGAGATGAGGCGCAAATATTGTCCGATTCGGACGAAGATTTAATAATTATTGCCAAATCTATGGGACCGGCGGATTTGATGGATTATGACTATGAAAAAATCCGCGGTTTGGTGATTGAAGATTGCACACCGACAATGCACGTCGTTATTGTGGCAAAAGCCTTGAATATTCCTGTGATAGCCGAAATACACGGTATGTTTAAAGAGGTCAAAACCGGAGAAGTTATTGCCGTAAACGGTACGGAAGGGCTGGTTTATACAAAGCCGTCCGAAAAACAGATTGCCGAGTATAAAAATAAGTCATCAGGTTTACAAAATGCCTTTGCCGTTTTGCGCGAGTTAGCCGATAAACCGAACAAAACTTTAGATGGCGTAAAAATAAATCTGGCCATGAATTACGGTCTGGATTTGGATTTCGGCTATATTCGGCCGTCAAATTGTGACGGTATCGGCTTATATCGTACCGAAATTACGTTTATGTCGTCAGAAAAAATGCCGGATGTGGAAAGTCAACAGGCGCAGTACAAACGTTTATTTGAGGCTCTGGATAATAAAAAAATTATCTTTAGAAGTTTAGATGTTGGTTCGGATAAATTTTTGCCGTATTGGGGAGATATAAAAGAGGATAATCCGGCAATCGGTTGGCGCTCAATTAGGATAACGTTGGACAGACGGGCTATCTTGCGTCAGCAGTTGCGAGCAATGTTGCGTGCGGCAGCCGGCAGGGAACTTAACGTTATGTTCCCGATGATTTCCACTCTGCAGGAATTTTTAGACGCCAAAGAAACATTAATGTTGGAATATGAACGGGAAAAACAAAAGAATATTCCGACAGCAAAAAAAATCAATGTCGGTATAATGATTGAAGTACCGTCAATAGTTTTTCAGTTGGATGAAGTTTTGCAGCAGGTAGATTTTGTTTCTATCGGCACAAATGACTTATATCAGTTTGTTTTTGCCTGCGATAGGGGAAATCCTCGCTTAGCCGAACGGTATGATGTTTTGTCGGCACCGTTTTTGAAATTAATGAAATTTATCATAGATAAGGCAAATCAGTATAACGTTTATTGTTCGGTATGCGGTGAAATGGCAGGAAATCCGCTGGAGGCAATGGCGCTTATCGGACTGGGTTATCGTAATCTATCGGTTTCCGGTGCGGCGTATGCCAATGTAAAGAAAATGATTTTGAGTATGAAAAACGAAGATGTGGCAGATTATATAAAATGTCTGCTGAAATCATCTAAAAACAGCGTCAGGTCGCAGCTTTCGGCTTATGCCTATGATCACGCTATTGAAATCGTATAAAAAGTATGTTATAAGACATCCACAACAGAGGGAAATGAAGTGAGTGAAGATATTTTTGAAGAAGGAGATGCGCAAACCGTTGGTGAACTTTTGCGCAACGCAAGATTAAAACAGGGCAAGACGCTGGGAGATGTTGCCAAGGAACTTTGTATCCGAAAAGTTTATTTGGAAGCAATTGAAAATTCGGATTATGAAAATTTACCTCCCGTACCGTATGGGATTGGTTTTGTGCGCAGCTATGCCGAATTTGTCGGTTTGAACAGTCAGCGGATAGTACAGTCATACAAAAAAACGGTGCAACCGGAAGAAGATGACAATGTCGGCAAAAATTCGGCAGAGAGTAACGGCGATTTTTCTATGCCGAAATTCAGACATATTCTGTTTGGAATTTGCGGTGTTTTGTTTTTGGCTGTTTTATGGCAGATTTCACTAAAAGAACAAGAGCCGGAAGACAGCGAAGAAATTGAAGTGGTTGACGGTAATGATGTGGTTATGCCGGAAGTTGTTATGGATGAAACGGCCGAGCAGGATGCCGAATTAAGCGATATGGGGTTGGAAAGCATTGCCGAGGCTGAAAAAGAGTTGGCAGAGGCAACGGCTCCGGCAGAATTGGCGGTTATAGAAGAAAATCCGGCAAAAACGGCGGTTAAAGAAGAAACTCCGGAGGTAAATGAAAACGCTCCCGAAGATGTAAACAACGATAAAAAAAATACGGTTATGCCGGAGCAAACTCCGGAAATAGCGGTTCAAGGTATAAAGGCGGTGTTTATCGGGCCTTCGTGGATAGAAGTAAAACAAAACGGTAACGTGTTGTTAAGCGGAACTTACGGCAAGGGATTTTCGTTTGATATTCCGGAGGGAG
>CAYOYE010000092.1:0-4052 GCA_964408115.1 uncultured Azospirillaceae bacterium | reverse complement strand
TGACCACGATGAACATGACGGACACGAACACCATCATGACCACGATGAACATGACATGGCGGAATTTGCTTTAAGTATCGGATTTTATCTTTCGGCTTCCGGTATTATTACTTTCAAAAAAAGCGGAGATTTGCGAGAGTTATTCAAAGAATTTCCTCTTGATCGGCTGTTGGTTGAAACAGATTCTCCGTATTTAGCACCAACCCCGTATCGCGGAAATCGTAATGAACCGGCTTATGTTGCCAATACGGCAAGTGTTTTGGCCGAATTAAAAAATATTTCCGTAGATAAATTAGCCGAAATAACGACAGATAATTTTTTTACTCTGTTTACAAAGGCCGTACGCCATGTCTAAACTTATAATATTGGGGAGTGGCGCCGCTACCGGTGTTCCGTCTATATCCGGCGGTTGGGGTGCTTGTAAAAAGGATAATCCTAAAAATAAAAGACAAAGAGCCGGTATTTATTTTGACGATAACGGAACTCAAATTTTGATAGATACTTCGCCCGATTTGAAAAATCAGTTGATTGATTGTCGTATCCGCACTCTGGACGCCGTTTTATATACTCATACGCACGCCGATCATCTGCATGGAATAGATGATTTGCGCGGCATAACCCGTAATTTGCGAGGTAGTCTGAATATTTATGCCTCGCCGGAACATTTAGCCGAAATACAAGAGCGTTTTTCTTATGTGTTTAGTAATGCCGAACATACGGATATAACCAATCATCCGGAACTTTTGGCTAATGAATTTACGGCTTATGAAACATTTAAGGTAAAAAATACGGAAATTTTGCCGCTAAAGTTTGCCGGACACTCCATTCCGACATACGGATTTATGTTTAATCGCGGGCAGGTGGTTATCGTTCCTGATTTTCGCATTATACCGGATGAAACATTACATATATTGCAAAATATTGATGTTAATGTTTTAATTATTCCCTTGACGATAATACACGAAAGCGCATATCATGCAGGCATAGAAACGGTTTTACGATATATAGGCGAAATTCGGGCCAAAAAAGTTATTATAACACACATGGCAGCACAATGTGACTATCAGGATATTGACCGCATTACCCCGCAAAACGTACATCCGGCATACGATTATTTGACACTAGATTTATAAGGAGTTAAAAATGCTTTGTATATACCATATAGCCGATCATGACGGAAAAGGCTCGGCAGCTATTGTTAAAAGTAAATTCCCGGAAATTGAGTTGATGGGACTTAATCACGATATGGAAATTCCTTATGAGGAAATAGAAAAACACGACAAACTTATTATCTGTGATTTTGCCTTACCGGTAAAATATATGCTGGAGATAAATAAAAAAATTGATTTAACCTGGATTGATCATCACATTTCCGTAATTAACGAATACAACGAATTAATAAAATCCGGTGAATACGATGAAATTAAAGGTGTTCGTAAAGTGGGTACGGCAGCTTTGGTGCTAACGTGGCAGTATTTTTATCCGCAAAAAGAAGTACCGGAAGGTATACGTTTGCTCGGATTAAACGATATTTATGATTTGCGTGATCGGCGGGTCAGACCTTTTGAATATGCGGTACAAACCTTTGGCGTAAACCGTCCGACCGATAAAATTTGGTCAATGTTAATCAATAACGAAGTAGACATTAAAGCTATGGTAGAGAAGGGGAACGCTATCCTTTCCTGGGTACGACACCGTAACTATCGTTTGGTACGCGGTATGGCTTTTGAAAGCGAATATAAAGGTCTTAAATGTATTTGCTCAAATATGGCGCAAGGACAGTCGGAATTTTTTGATTCGCTGGAAAATATCCGCGACTATGATTTTATGGTAAACTTTTTTATGAATAAAAAGAACTTATGGAATCTGACTTTTTATACCTATAAAGATGATGTAGATGTTTCTAAACTGGCGGCAGAATTGGGTGGCGGCGGACACGCTAAAGCAGCCGGTGCATCTTCGTTAAAAGAATTACCGGAATTTTTGCAGCAGGGTAACCCTTGGGTAAAGCCGTTATAAAACGAAAAATCGGTGCTTTTGTTAAAGTACCGATTTTTTTTGTGGCATATTTGATTTTAGGCTCGCCGTAAATATGTTCCCATAATTTTTTTGCGACCGTATTTTTCAAAATCAACTTCACAAGATTGTCCGTAAACGGCAACTATTTTGCCGTATCCGAAACTTTCGTGATAAACTCTTACTCCGATTAAGCTGGAAGTCCGCGAGCTTTGTGCCGCATCATAATCGGCATATTCATCAGGTTCATAGCCGTAGTCGTCATCTTCTTCCGGTTTATAAGACTGATAGCTGGGTTTGGTTGAAAAGGCGGCTTTTTTATGAAACTTATTATTACCGTAACCGCCGTTTCCGTAATTTTTGCCACCGCCGTTATAACAGTTGTTTACCTGATTAATTATTTGCAATGTGTTACTTGGGATTTCATTTATAAAACGCGAAGGCATATTATTTTGCCATTGTCCGTAAACTCTCCGACTTAACGTTGTCGTAATATATAGTTGACGGCGAGCGCGTGTCAGGGCTACATAAGCCAGACGGCGTTCTTCTTCTAAAGCATTTGTTCCGCTTTCGTCTAAACTTTTTTGGTGCGGAAACAATCCTTCTTCCCACCCCGGTAAAAATACAATATCAAATTCCAAACCTTTAGCCGAATGCAGAGTTATCAGCATAACTTTATTTTTATCAACGGCATTATCGTTATCCATAACCAGACTGACATGTTCCAAAAATTCTGCCAGATTAGGATAAGTATCGGTATCGCCCATTACACCGACAAGCTCTTTCAAGTTTTCAATCCGTCCCGAAGCCTCAACCGAACTGTCGTTTTTAAGCATATCCAAATATCCGGATTCTTCTAATACTTGCGAGGCTAAATCATCAGGAGATAAGGCTTGAGCGGCTCTTTGCCACTCACTAAAATTGTGCATTAACGTACTTAAATTTTTTCCGGCTTTTCCGCTGATGGCATTTTGTTCAAGCATTACATTGGCGGCGGCAAACATTGATATTTGTTTGTCATAAGCCAGTTGTTGCAACTTTTCTATGGTTTTAGCCCCGATACCGCGAGCCGGTTTATTGATAATGCGTTCAAAAGCCAAATCATCACTTTGTTGCAGAATTACCCGAAAATAAGCTAACAAATCTCTAATTTCGGCGCGTTCATAAAACTTTGGACCGCCGATAACCTGATACGGTACGGCTTCACTGATAAATTTTTCTTCTATTTCGCGTGTTTGAAATGCTGTCCGCACCAATACCGCCATATCCGAATATGAGTGTCCGTTACGATGCAGGCGTTCAATTTCTTCGGCAATCCATTTAGCTTCTTCTTCGCCGCTGTAAATACTCAAAACTTTTATTTTTTCGTTTTGGCTTTGTATGGCAGAACTGTTTTCCGCCACCCGTAAAGTTTTGCCTAAACGCGTTGTGTTATGGGCAATTAAGCCGGAAGCAGCTGCCAGAATGTTGGCAGTTGAACGATAATTGCGTTCCAAACGGATAACCCTGGCATCTTCAAAATCTTTTTGAAAGCGTAAGATGTTTTCAATTTCCGCTCCCCGCCACGAATAAATAGATTGATCATCATCTCCGACACAACATAAATTACGGCTTTTTTGTGATAACAAGCGCAAAAACAGATATTGGGTAACATTTGTATCTTGATACTCGTCTACCATTATGTATTTGAATTTTTCCTGATATTTTCGCAATATATCGGCATCAGACAGCAAAACAGTCAGCGTATCCAACAGTATATCGCCAAAATCTACACAATTTAGTTCAACTAAACGTTTTTGATATTTTTTATAGACGGTTGTTAAAACATTGGAGCGATATTCCTGATCTACTTTATCAACGGTAATACCCTTATCTTTCAGACGGGAAATTTTTTCCACCAAACTTTGAGCCGGATATTTTTTTTCATCAATACCTTCCGCCTCCAAAATTTGTTTAATCAGGCGTTTTTGGTCATCTTCCGCCAAAATCGTAAAGTTTGAGTGTAACCCGACTGTTTCGGCGTGTACCCGTAATAT
>CAYOYE010000091.1:0-4086 GCA_964408115.1 uncultured Azospirillaceae bacterium | reverse complement strand
AATCTTTGAGAGAACAAGCCGTTCTGAAAAAAATGGAAGATCGGATTCTGGAAGTTTTGGTTCCGACGGAAAATGTTGTAGAAATCCGCAAAGGCGAAAAAGTTAACGCTGAACACAAATTTTTCCCCGGCTATATTTTAGTTAAAATGGAACTTACGGATGAGGCTTGGTTGGTAGTTAAAAATACCCCGCGTGTCAGTGGTTTCTTGGGTAGCCGTAACAAGCCGCAACCGATTAGCGAGGCTGAAGTTCAAAAAATTATGAATCAAATTCAGGAAGGTATTGACCGTCCGCAAACCAATGTCAACTTTGAAGTTGGTGAACAAATCAGAGTTAATGACGGTCCGTTTGCCTCATTTGTCGGTGTTGTAGAAGAAGTTGATGCCGAAAAGAATCGCTTAAAAGTTTCGGTTTCCATCTTCGGTCGCTATACACCGGTTGAATTGGAATTTTCACAAGTTGAAAAAATATAAAGCGCTAAAAAAATTTAAGCCTCGTTTTTACGAGGCTTTTTTATTATCTGAATAACAATTTCTAATCTGTAACCAATGCCTTAATCTTTGCCGTTAAGTCGGCAGGAATCCGCGTAGGACGGTGTGTCGCCACGCTCATATAAACAACTTTAACTTCCACTTTGGTTATCACATCGTCACCACGCAAAATATTCTGTTTAATTGTCATACTTGCGCCTCCGAGTTCACTAACTTCGCACGTTACCGTCAGAGCATCATCTAAAAACGCCGATGCCAGATATTCAATCATACACGAGCGTACAACAAAACCTGTTTTTTCCTCACTTAAAGCAGCATTTTGCCCAACTCCCAAACTACGCAAAAATTCCGTTCGCGCCCGTTCGGCAAATTTTAGATAATTAGCATAATAAACTATTCCGCCGGCGTCGGTATCTTCATAATAAATCCGTACCGGAAACGCAAAAATCTTATCTTTTATAATTCCCCTGCTTGGTTCTACCGCCAGTGTCATTTTATTCCTCCAAAACTTCCAACAGCTCATATTGTTTTGTCTGTTTAGCCGGCATCTTCACACCCAAATATTTATACCCCGACTGCGAAATAATCCGTCCGCGTGGTGTTCGTTGCAAAAATCCCAGTTTCAACAAATACGGCTCTACAACTTCTTCTATGGTATCCCGTTCTTCGGACAGCGCCGCTGCCAACGTATCTATACCGACCGGACCGCCGCCATAATTTTTGATAATACAATTCAAATAGCGCCTATCAAAATTATCCAATCCGAAATCGTCAACATCCAACCGTTTAAGTGCCATATCCGAAATTTGCGAATCTATAACTTTTTTATGCGAAACAGCCCCGAAATCACGCACTCTCCGCAACAATCTTCCGGCTATACGGGGTGTTCCGCGCGAACGTTTAGCGATTTCCTGCGCGCCGTCATCCGAAATTTCAATATTTAGTAAGCGGGCATTACGTTGCACTATTTTTTTCAAATCTTCATCGGCATAAAAATCCAACCGCAACGGTATACCGAATCGCTCGCGCAGCGGCATAGACAACAAACCCGAACGAGTTGTCGCTCCTACCAGAGTAAACGGCTGTAAATCTATTCTAACCGAGCGTGCCGATGGACCTTCACCAATAATCAAATCCAGCTGAAAATCCTCCATAGCCGAGTACAACACTTCTTCTATTGCCGGATTCAAACGATGAATTTCATCAATAAAAAGCACGTCATTTTTTTCCAAATTAGTCAATATCGCCGCTAAATCTCCCGATTTTGAAATCATTGGCGCGGAAGTTGCCCGAAATCCTACCCCTAACTCTTTTGCCACAATGGATGACAGAGTTGTTTTTCCAAGCCCCGGAGGCCCGAATAACAGGACATGATCAAGAGCTTCACCTCGTTGTTTTGCCGCTCCGATAAACACTTTCAGATTTTCGCAAACTTCCCGTTGTCCGACAAAATCATCTAAAGAAGTCGGGCGCAAACTCACCGGATTATTTCCGGTCTGTTCATCTTCTTCCTGTACTTGCGGACTGACAATGCGATTATCTTCTTTCATTTTTTAAAATTCCTTATTTGCAAACTCTTTGAGTGACAAGCGGATAAGTGTAGGTACTGCAGCATCAGGATTTTCCGCCAAAACTTTAGTTACGGCCCGATATGCTTCCAACCGCTGATAGCCCAAATTTGTTAATGCCGAAATGACGTCATCGGCTTTAGAATAATTTTCATCTTTCGGCAGCTCAAATTTTTTAAGATTCGGCTCGTCATCTCCTGTTTCTCCGATATTTGCCGCCCCAACCGGTACGGTAACGATTTTATCTTTCAACTCGGTTACAATTCTGGCCGCCAATTTCGGCCCGACACCGGATGCCTGACAAAAAGAATTTTTATCCTGTGCCCCAACTGCCTGCGCCAACTGATTCGGTGACAAAACGGATAAAATACTAAGTCCGACCTTTGCCCCGACACCTTGCACTTTTGTCAGCGTTATAAACCATTCTTTTTCCCATGCATCAGCAAAACCGAACAAAGCCATACTGTCTTCGCGCACAATCATTTCCGTCAGCAATACCGCTTCTTCACCAACCCTTAATTTTCCTAATGTTTTAGACGAAGCCGAAACCAGATACCCGACACCTGCGACATCAATAATACAATAATCTTCACCGATACTGTCTATTATTCCCCGTAATTTGGCAATCATTTTTCTTCCTTTTCTTCTGTCAGCCTACACAAAATATGCACTGCATGCAAGAGTTTTGTTGCATTTATCATACAGACTGACTATAGTTCGGCAGAGGTAGAAAATGAACTTTTTGGAAATATGCTCGCTTAGTTTGGCTTTAGCCGTAGATGTTTTCGGCATTGCTTTTGCGTATGGATTAATCATCAAACGCCATCGTATTTTTATGATGTTGCGTTTGGCTTTTGTTTGCGGAATTATGCAAGCCGCTATGCCGACTATCGGTTATTTCGGCACTTCTGTTGTCAGCGAATTTATCAGCAGCTTTGATTATATTTTAGTATTTTTGGTATTTTCCGCTCTAGGTATAAATATCTTGCGCGAAGCCCTAAAGTCGGCAGATTTAACCGTTAAAAGAAAGAGCCTGACGCTGCAAACAACGCTGGCTATCGGTGTTGCTACAAGTATTGACGCTTTAGTTAGCGGTTCTATGATTTACCTGACCAAAACACCGCTTCTGTTGGCAGTATTTATTATCGGACTTGGTTCTTTTATGCTTGGGCTTATCGGCTTTAACCTTAATTGCTGTCTAAAACGCGTTCCGGAGAAAAATCTGCAGATCATCGCCGGACTAACGCTCATTGCTTTAGGGGCTAAAAGCCTTATTTTACATTTTTTCTAAATTTTAGTACATCACTCTGTTTAAATACAGCCCGCACGCCGGCGCACTAATTCCGGCTTTTCTCCTATCTTTGGCTTCTAAAATACGTTTTACGTCATCCGGTCGTAAACGTCCGTTACCGACTTCTTTTAGCGTCCCAACCATATTGCGCACTTGATGATAGATAAAAGAACGCGCCTCCACAACAAAAATAACCTCATCACCCTGCTTTTGTATATCCAGCTTATCCAAAGTTTTTATCGGAGATAAGGCTTGACAACCGGCTCCGCGGAAAGAGCTGAAATCATGGTTGCCGATAAGATACGCCGCTCCCTGACGCATAGCCTCAATATCCAGCGGATAAGGAACACACCACACCCTATTTTCCCGCAACGGACTTGCTCCCCTGCGGTTTAAAATCCGATATATATAGCCTCGCCCTTTGGCTGAAAATCGGGCATGAAAATCATCACTGACTTTTTCGGTTTTAATAACGGCTACCGGAGCCTGTAACTCTCGCAACAAAGCATTCAAACTTTCCTGCATTTTATATTCGCTTATATCCAAATCAGCATCAAAATGCGCCACCTGTCCCAACGCATGCACACCTGCATCAGTTCTGCCGGCAGCAAAAACTTCGGTTTTAATATGTGAAAATCCGTCAATAGCCTGTTCCAAAAAGCCTTGCACACTTGCACCTTCTCTTTGTTTTTGCCAGCCGACCAAATTTGTTCCGTCATATTCAACGGTAATTTTA
>CAYOYE010000090.1:0-4110 GCA_964408115.1 uncultured Azospirillaceae bacterium | reverse complement strand
GGAGAAATATTATGATGAATACAGGTGCTACACGCACAAATTCTGTTGAATTGTGCCTAGTTTTTTGTAATTTTTATGCAAAACTATGTTTGATTTTAGCTTTTTTACTTTTATTCGCTATACCGTCTGCGTATGCGGAGGTTTGTTTTTTACCTGGGATGACCGGCTGTTCGGTTAATCCGGATTTTGAAAAATATGAGGGGCAGGATAGTATTACTTGCCCAAACGGTAGCTGTTCGGATCAAACGTGTAAAGAGGGTTTTACCTCTTCACAATGTAGCGAATGTAAATGGTCGGCAGATGAGGCTGCCAAATTTTTGGCCATAAACAAATCCATAGATAGTACTTGTGTTTGCTATAGCTGCTCTTGCGATATTTGCGAAAATCCGTATAAATATTGTGAATGCGGTGGCAAGGCGGTAGTCGGGAGTTTTTGCAAAAACAAAGGCTACACGCACACAACGCTCCCCGGAGATGACAGCAGCGTATATAATTGCTATGATATTGAGTCTTGCTACGATATTGAAGACGGTATGGCCAGATATTTCTATAAATATACCGTAAAAACAGAAACATCCGGATATTGGGTGTTAAACAGTAATGATATTTGTGTGTATGATGATGATTGCAGACATAGCACAATTAAAAATTCCAACTGTTGGAATTGCGGTAAATGTTCAAACGGCAAATATAAATGCGAGGAGAGAAGCGCTGAAACCTTGCGCGCCAGCGGTTATAAAATCAACGGTGCTACCTGTGAGGCGATTCCTTGCGCAGAGCTTTCGGACGGCGGACTAACGCTTGCGGAGTGCCAAAATAAACTCGGTGCAGGTGATAGCTGTGTTAAAAACGACAGTCATACGGCGAGTGGTGAAGAATGTTATCGGGTAGTTAATCAATGCACCGGTTTTAATCTGAAAGAATCGGAAAAGCAAAACCTTGACGAAAATTGTTACTCCTGTGAAAAATGTACGACAGAGGGCGGCAGCAAATATCTATGCACCGAAAAAATAAAGGATGGCTATAAACTTGTAAACGGCGAATGTATTGCCGAAGAAAAGGTAACAACGTGTGCCGACTTAGGTTTGCAAAACAGCAAAACTTATTATGACAATTCGGCTTGCGATAACAAAGCGACATCCTCCCAAACCTGTCAAGAAGTAAAAGATACCACCGACAGTAAGGGTAATAAATGTTATGAGTTGGTAACTTCGGGCAACAATAGCGGAAATGGAGATACCTCGGCAAAAACGTGTGCGACTCTGTATGCCGGCACCGGCTATACCGTTACGGCTTCTGATTATGCCTCTAAATATAAGGATACTGCGCCAAACGGCAACACCTATTATAAATGCGACAAGGGTGGCAATGACGAAAATGGCAAGGCTTGTTATAAGTGCGCGCAAAAAAGCTGTAGTGATTTAGGATATGCCGATACAGCCAAAACCGATATTGTTTGGAAGACAACCGTTTCGGGCTATGCCTCTAAAAACAGATACAGCTCAACACCGATAACTACGCCGTACGACACAACATGTTATGCGCTTACGGAAAATAGTGTAACTTGCTCAACTTGGGGATTGTATGAGGATAAGGAAACCTGCCAAACCCAGAACAGCGGTTATAGTTGTGATGAAACGGTAACCTTTACCGCCTCTGATGACAGCAGCAAGACAATTCCTTGTTATGCTAAAGGCAGTGAAACCAAAGCACAGATTTGTATTAAGATTACGGCTAAGCCAAGTAGTACGAGTGATGAAGATGTCAATGTAGACGTACAGATTGGGGATGAGGATAGTTGGAAAGAGGTTGCTTATAATGACGGCTATGAAGGTGAGTTATGTACGGATTTAGCCGAAATAGATAAAGATGATTGGTATTCAAAGTTTAGCGTAGAACCGCAAAATGGTGAAGAATTTTACAGCAATAAAATAGCGATCAATATTTATAAGGATGACGATGGCTATAAGTATGAAAATTGTGACTATGACGATGGTATTTGTGACGAAGCGCAAAGCGTTCCGGCGGATAGAATCATAAACGTTAAACTGGTATATACTATAGGTCAACAAGTAGAATCTATCGGTAAGTGTATTTTCTATATGGTTGACTGTAACGGGCTTGGCAATAAAAATATCAATCTGAAATTTAGCGATGACGGATATGAGACATTTACAAACCTTGATAAAACGTCACCTTGTATACGCAAAGTAACGTACAACGATACACCGCTGGAAAAGATGACCTCCGAAAACGGTAGTGTACCGGCTGATTACAAAGAGCAATATAAAGCTGCTTTTGCCAGAATTAATAAAACCGGCAGTACGACAGAGGGTTACTACCTTTGTGACAGCAATTTGTCGGATGACGGCGAGTTATGGGTCGGTACGCGTGAGGCATATCAACTAAACTTCAGCGGCTATGCGACCAGAGTATCGGCATTGCAGAACATGTGTGGTACCGTTGGTGCCGATGCAATAGAAGAGTGTAAGACAATCAAAGCCAAAGCTACCCTTAATGAAGAAGGTATGGGATATTCTGACAATGAATCACGATCTCGTGGTAACGGAGAATATGCGTTTGGTAACTATCGTTTTATCCCATATAGCTGTAATGGCGCACAACAATGTGACTTGACGTATAATAATGTAACAAAAAGCAGAACTTTTGTCTTTAAGGATGGATATCTGACAAAGGTAGATAACGACCTTGGCGAAGTTACGAGCTTTGATGAGAATGGCAATCGTCTTGTTTCGGATACGGTATATCCGTATGTACAGGCAAGTATATCAAGTACCTGTGAATTTATCTGTGCCGATGGCGGCACATCGCAACAAAATGCTTATAAAGCTATGCAGATATACGGTTTCTGCTCGGTTGAATTTGACCGTTCTTATAAAGGCTCAATCCAATGCCCGATATCGTGTTCGTCGCGCAATGCTTCTAACCTTGGAAGAGATTTTGGAGCCACGACTACAATTAGTTCTAACGGATACGGTATTTGGTATGCCGAGATAAGCGGCTCAAGTAATCCTTATACGATATACAACCAGTCAGAACAAAGACTGCAGAGCAATGTCGGTAATTATAGTGAGTATAAGTATGACGAAAATACCGGCTTTATAATCGGAAAGCATGTCAGCAGTTCGGCAACGGTAACCGGCGAGGTATGTCCTACAATACCTAATGTTACCGGTATAGGCAGCTTCGGTTCGTTCTATACGGCGGATTATACATCCTATGACTTCTAAATTATGAAAGGAATACAAAATATTAAAGGTATACAAAAAACAAAACCTGCGGGGATGAACCCCGCAGGTTTTGTAGCCGCGTTTTTTGTTACAACTGACAAGGTAAAATTACAAAAAGTGTAATAAAAGTTTAACATTACCCTAATTGACAATAACCACCGAAAATTGTAAAATAACACCCAAATAGCTATTACAAACCATGGGGGGTATATTATGAAAAATTTGGGTTTATCGTGTAAAAAAATCTGTTTTTTAGGTATTTTTTCACTTTTATTCGGCATGCCGGCAGCGTATGCTGAAGTTTGTTTTTTGCCGGGGATGCGCGGCTGTTCGGTTAATCCGGATTTTGAAAAATACGAAGGGCCTGATGCTCTGAAGTGTACTGACGAAGAATGTCTCCCTAAAACGGTTTGTAAAGAAGACTTTACGAAAGTGCAATGCTTAACGGAATGCCTGTATTCCACTGATGAAGCCGCAAAATTTTTAGCGATTAACCGGCTTATTTATAAAAATTGTGTTTGTTATAGCTGCGAGTGCGGTGAAACATGTGATAGACCGTATAAAACTTGCGAATGTACCGATGATAGTGATGATCCGGTAAAAACATGTGATAAAACAAAGTTCCCTGAAACTGAAAATTTTGCAAACTTCCAATACTGTTATAATCAAGATCATTGCTTTGGTCCGGCAAATTCGGATGATACACAACCTAAGGACTACTATAGTTATCAACAAAAAGTTCCGACTGCCGAAAATTGGGTTATTGCCGGCTGGACTGAAGGTGATAAAAATAAGAAAGGTTATATCGGGACGTGTATTCCGGCTGGGGACTGTACAGATGATGCTCCTAAGTTTTCAG
>CAYOYE010000089.1:0-4122 GCA_964408115.1 uncultured Azospirillaceae bacterium | reverse complement strand
TTCATGAAATTCCAACTCGCCGTCTTTAATGGTAATATTATTTACAAAACTTTCCGGATAAACCTTATCTTCCGAATTATAATTATTGAGAAATTCTTTAAATTTTTCAACATAATAACCTATTTTACGCCGCTGTATCGTATCTTTTTCACCGTCTTCAACCCCGTAACTGGCAAAAATATAGGCTGTCGGTTTTTCAATACTGACATCACTCGGGGCAATAATGCCCTTTAGAAGCGCACGCAAGCTGAACGACATATATAACTTCGGGGCTTGTACGGAAAAAGCACCGTCTTTCTTTTTGAAACTTATGTCATTTGCCGTAACCCTAAGCGGTTGAATGGAACGGACAAATTCCATATTTACATCGCCTAAACTTATATTATAATCACTTTCATCATAGTTAAGAGCCTGAATTATATACGGCTTTAAATACGGTACGGAAACTGGGCCTTTATAAAGTGTCCAAATAAACAATAATAACAGCAAAAAGATACCGACAATAAAAAAATCCAGTATTTTTTTCATTAAATATGTTCTTGCTGAAAGTTTTTTCATTGTGAATCTGCCTCAAAACTATCCTGCTGCGTTTTCCGGCTGAATTTTTTGTGCCAGAGCCGCCGAAAGAAATAAATCAATATCGCCGTCCAAAACGGCTTTACAATCGGCCGTTTCCGCATCTGTCCGTAAATCTTTTATCAGGCGGTACGGTTGCAAAACATACGAGCGAATCTGATATCCCCAACCGTTATCACCCTGATTATCTCTTGCTGCCTGCGCAGCATCGGCTTTTTTCTGCATTTCACGTTCATAAAGTCGGGCGCGCAACATTTTCCAACAATTATCCTTGTTTTGAAACTGTGAGCGCTGGGTCTGACTTGAAACAACAATACCTGTCGGAATATGCGTAATTCTCACCGCCGAATCCGTTTTGTTTATGTGCTGTCCACCGGCACCGGAAGCCCGATAAACATCTATACGGCAATCCGCTTCGTTAATTTCTATGTTAATATTATCATCTACGACCGGATATACGCCGATAGAGGCAAAACTGGTGTGACGGCGGGCCGCACTATCAAACGGAGAAATACGCACCAAACGGTGTACTCCGCTTTCTGACTTTAGCCAGCCGTAGGCATTATGGCCGCTTATTTTAACGGTGGCAGATTTTAAGCCGGCAACATCACCTTCGGTTTCTTCAATATATTCAACTTTATATTTGTGATTTTCTGCCCAACGAACATACATCCGCAACAACATCTGTGCCCAATCCATAGCTTCCGTTCCGCCACTACCGGCATGCACTTCTAAATAGGTATCGTTTGCATCAGCTTCACCACAGAGTAAGGCTTCCAATTCGGCTATTTTCACCTTGTGACGCAAATCTTCTATGTTTTTTTGTAGTTCCGCCAACATATCTTCGTCATTTTCGCTTTCGGCAAACTCAACCATTTCGGAATAATCCGCCAATGACTTAACAAAACCGTCATAGGTATCAAGTTTAGCATCCAGCGTATTTTTTTCGCTCATAAGTTTTTGTGCCTTTTCCTGATTATTCCATAAATCAGGGTCTGACGACAATGCCTCCAGTTCTGCGCGCCGGTCTACAGCATTATCGTAGTCAAAGAGACCTCCTCAGCAATGCCAAAGATTGCTCTATTTCGTTAATAACGTTGTAAAATTCCGCTCTCATTAATACTCTCCACCGATTTGCACATCATTATCATCCTGTTCCGGACCGGCTATACCGTCATCACCGTCACCGATAACACGTTGGCGATTATCAAACTCAAAATCAGGCTTTAAGGCTTCGGTAATCACTACAGTATCACTCGGAGAAGCCGGACGACCGGTCTGCGGATTAATCCGCACCAACTTAATTCCTGCCGGAATACGAAAAGCAACATCCGGTTCACCTTTTAGTGCTTCCTGCATAAAATCATAAAATATCGGCAACGCTGCTTTAGCTCCGGTTTCGGCATAACCCAAACTTATCGGTTCATCAAAACCGACATACATTCCGGCAACCAAATCCGGCGAAAAACCGACAAACCACGCATCTTTTGTTTCGTTGGTAGTACCGGTTTTACCTGCCAAATGGCGGTGCAATCCGGTTAAGCGTGCGCCCGTTCCCCTTGTAGCCACACCCTCTAAAATAGAAGTCATCTGATAAGCCGAAAGCGGGTCAACCACCTGCTCCCGCACCACATTGAATTCCGGAGCCGGCTGATTTTCCCATTTTGTAGCTTTACAATCCGGACAAGGTGTTTGTTCATGCTTATATATAGTCTTTCCTTTACGATCTTGAATACGCTCAATCAAGTACGGCGGAACTTTTTTGCCTCCGTTAACAATCACCGAATACGCGCTTACCATATTAATAACCCTTGTATCCGCTGCTCCCAGTGAGGCTGATAAATATGGCGGCAGATGGTCATTAACCCCGACACGCCGCGACATATCTATGATTTTTTTCATTCCGATGTCCTGCGCCAAACGTACCGTCATCAGATTTTTAGACAGCTCCACGCCTCTGCGCAAAGTCATCAAACCATAAAACTTTTTAGAAAAGTTTACCGGCTTCCATTTCGGCATACCCTCGCCCTGATCCAAAACAAAAGGTGCGTCCAAAATCAAGTCGGTCGGTGAATAACCTAATTCCAATGCCGTTAAATAAACAAACGGTTTAAATGTAGATCCGGTTTGTCTATAGGCTTGAGTTGCCCGATTAAATTGCGATTTGGCAAAAGAAAAACCGCCAACCAGAGCCAAAACCTTGCCCGTATGCGGATCCATCACTGCCATACCGCCCTCAACTTCCGGAATTTGGCGCAATACATACTCATTATCTTTTATTTTTTCGGCATAAATGACATCACCCTTTTGGAAAACATGTTCTACCGATGTCGGGACCGGCCCCATATTTTTACCTTTTTCCGCATGACGCGCCCAAGCCAGCGAATCTAACTTTATCTCACCTTTTTCACCGTTTGCGGTTTCTATATTTGCTTTTTCTTTACTTACCTTAATAACAACGGCTTTCTGCCAGTTTTCTTCTGCTCCGGCAATTAATTTTGTTTTTTGCAAATTGTCTTTATAATTTTCATCAATCAAAATATTAGCGGTAGCCCCGCGCCAGCCATGTCGCATATCATAATCTATTAAGCCCTTGCGCAGCGCTTTTGTAGCAATCTCCTGCAATTTAGGATTAATCGTCGTGCGCACAATCAAGCCACCTTGATATAAAGCCTCATCCCCGAAGTTATTGCTGATTGTTCGCCGTACCTCTTCGCTATAATATTCCGTATCCTTGAGGAATCCGCTTTTTCTTTCCACCACTTGCAGCGGTTTTTGTTTAGCTGTTTCAGCTTCTTCTTTTTCGGCATATCCGTCTTCTACCATACGGTCTATCACCCAGTTACGCCGCGCCACCGCAGCCTCATATTTGGTTTTAGGGTTGTAGTTATTCGGCCCTTTCGGTAAGGCTGCCAAATAGGCAATTTCCTGCAATTCAAGTTCATCAAGCGATTTACCGAAATAATTGATGGCGGCGGCAGCTACACCATAAGCCCGATTTCCCAGATAAATTTCATTTAAATACAGCTCCAAAACATGCTCTTTAGAAAAGGCCTTATTAATACGGCGCGCCAAAATAGCCTCTTTCAGTTTTCTGGTATAGGAAAGTTCCGAGCTGAGTAAAAAGTTTTTAGCCACCTGTTGAGTTATGGTAGAAGCACCTGCCGGTCGGCGACCTGAACCGATTTTTTTCAAATTGCCTAAAACCGCGCGGATAATACCAAAATAATCTATCCCCGAATGTTGATAAAAATGCTTATCTTCCGCGGCAATAAAAGCATTTTTTACTTTATCCGGTATTTTTTCTATCGGTACGAAAAGTCTTTTTTCGGCAGCATACTCCATCATAACCTGCCCGTCACCGGCAAACAATCTGGTAGTTACCGGCGGTTCATAATTTTCCAGTTGTCGGTAATCCGGTATTGTAATATTAATACGAGCCACACCGCAAGTTATGATAACAACCGCGATAATCAAGAAAAACAGAGCCATACTGGCCATATAAGATAAGAGTTTCAACATTCAGACTCTCGTTAGTACAAATTA
>CAYOYE010000088.1:0-4149 GCA_964408115.1 uncultured Azospirillaceae bacterium | reverse complement strand
CAAACTTTAAAGAAGGTTTGACGGTGTCGGAATACTTTAACTCAACCCACGGTGCGCGTAAAGGTTTGGCGGATACGGCTTTGAAAACCGCTAACGCCGGTTATTTGACACGTCGTTTGGTTGATGTCGGTCAAGATGTTGTAATTACGGAAACGGATTGCGGTACGGAACGCGGAATTATCGTTCGTCCGGTTGTAGATGGCGGTAATGTTATTGCCTCTATCGGTGAACGTATTTTAGGGCGTACGGCACAAGAAGATATTTTGCATCCGGAAACCGGCGAAGTTCTGGTTAAAAAAGGTACTTTAATTGATGAATCTGACGTTGAAGCCGTAGAAAAAGCCGGTGTTGAACAGGTTAAAATCCGTTCGGTATTGACTTGTGAGTGTGAAAACGGTGTTTGTGCCGCTTGTTACGGACGTGATTTGGCGCGCGGTAATCCGGTTAATATCGGTGAAGCTGTCGGTGTTATTGCCGCACAGTCAATCGGTGAGCCGGGTACTCAATTAACGCTGCGTACGTTCCATATTGGTGGTGCAGCTTCTAAATCTGCTGAGCAAGCCAGTATTGAAGTGCCGTTTGGCGGTATTTTACAGCTGGAAAACGAACATACCGTTACCAATGCCGACGGACATCTGATTATTTTGTCCCGTAACTGCGATGTAGTTATTCAGGATAATCAGGGACGTGAAAAATCAAGACACCATGTTCCTTACGGCGCAAAAGTTTTAGTTCAGGTTGGTACGGAAGTTACTAAAGGACAAAAGATTGCCGAGTGGGATCCGTTTATGGTTCCGGTAATTTCGGAAAAAGCAGGTAAAGCCAAACTGGTTGATTTAATTCAAAATATTTCCGTTAAAGAAAGTATGGATGAAACAACCGGTATCAGCTCTAAAACCGTAATTGACTGGCAGTCCGGTCCAACGGCTAACTCCAGCTTGAAACCGAGTATTACGTTGGAAGATGCTAACGGTAATGCCGTTACATACGAATCCGGTAAGGAAGTTCGTTATTATCTGTCGGTAGACGCAGTTCTTAACGTAGATAACGGTGATGAAGTTAAAGTCGGTGATATTATTGCCCGTATTCCAAGAGAAAGCACAAAGACAAAAGATATTACCGGTGGTTTGCCGCGTGTTGCCGAGTTGTTTGAAGCTCGCCGTCCGAAAGATCCGGCAATCATTTCCGATGTTGACGGTATGGTTGAGTACGGTAAAGACTATAAGGCTAAACAGCGTATTACCGTTATTCCGAAAGAGGGTAACCCTGTGGAATATCTTATCCCGAAAGGACGGCGTTTGGTTGTTCAAGACGGTGATATTGTGAAGAAAGGTGATATGTTGGTAGAAGGTACGCCGGCACCGCACGATATTTTGCGTGTATTGGGTGTAGAAAAACTGGCTGAATATCTGGTTCAAGAAGTTCAAGCGGTTTACCGTCTGCAAGGTGTGGCCATTAACGATAAGCACATTGAGGTTATTGTATCACAAATGTTGCGTAAAGTTGAAATTACCGCTCCGGGGGACACAACATTCCTGATTGGCGAACAGGTTGACAAAGATGTCTTTGAAGCCGAAAACAACAAGACAATGAAAGAGGGTGGACAACCTGCTGAAGCCGATCCGATTTTGCTTGGTATAACAAAAGCATCACTGCAGACCAAGTCATTTATTTCGGCTGCTTCATTCCAGGAAACAACCCGCGTCTTGACCGAAGCTGCGGTTGAGGGTAAAGTTGATAAGTTGTCCGGTTTGAAAGAAAACGTTATCGTCGGTCGTTTGATTCCGGCCGGTACGGGTAGTGTATTGCGTAGCCTGCGTAGGGTTGCCGCTCAGAATGACAAGGAAATCCTTGAAATGAAAGAAGCGGAACAAGTAAGCGAAGGTAATGCCGCACTGGAAACTTCGGTAGAAGAATAAACCGAAAACCTTACAAAAAAGCCTGTTGCTTAAAAGCGGCAGGCTTTTTGTTTTTGCGGCACATTAAATAAAGCAGCATATCTTCGGGTATTTGATTGCAGATTTTATGCGTGTTTGCAAGATTAGTAAAAATAGCATAGACAATATTATTTTTTTTATGTATAAGAAAGAAGAATTTATAAAATTTTTACCTTGAATAGAAGTAAAAGTTTGAAGCTCCGAGGAGTCCGTCAGTCAGCGAGTTTTCGCCCACTGGCGTAAATTCGTTTAGTAAATTTGTGAAAAAAAGGAATGTAAATGTTTGACAATTTAACGGAACGGCTTAGTCAGGCTTTTTCCAAAATAACTTCAAGAGGAGTTCTTTCGGAAAAAGATATTGATGATGCAATGCGCGAAATTCGCGTGGCATTGCTGGAAGCCGATGTTTCGTTGGCGGTTGTTAAAGAGTTTACAAGTCGGGTTAAGGAACAAGCTCTGGGTGAAAAGGTTGTTAAGTCTGTTCAACCGGGGCAGATGGTTGTTAAAATTGTGCATGATGAGTTGGTAAAACTCCTTGGTGATGAAAACAACGGTCTTAATTTTAATGCTCCGGCGCCTGTTTGCTTTTTGATGGTCGGTTTGCAGGGGTCCGGTAAAACGACTACGGCTGCAAAAATTGCCAATAAGCTGAAAAAAAATAAGCGGGTTTTGTTGGCCTCGCTTGACGTATATCGTCCGGCAGCGCAAGAACAGTTGTCGCAACTCGGTAAGCAGATAGCTGTAGATGTTTTACCGATTGTGCCAAATGAACGTCCGGCAGAAATTGCCAAACGTGCGCTTTCGGCTGCCAAAAAAGGCGTCTATGATGTTTTGATTTTGGATACGGCAGGCAGGTTGCAAATAGATGAACCGTTGATGAATGAAGTTGTGGCAGTTAAAAAACTGACAAATCCAACGGAAACGCTTTTGGTGGCAGATGCACTAATCGGTCAGGAAGCATGTAATGTTGCCCGCGAATTTAATGAAAAAGTCGGTATAACCGGTTTGGTGCTGACCCGTATAGACGGTTCTTCGCGTGCCGGTGCGGCTTTGTCTATGAAGATGATTTCGGGCGCTCCGATAAAATATTTAGGAACAGGCGAGAAAATTGATGAAATTGAAGAATTTCATCCGGATCGTTTGGCCGGTCGTATTTTGGGGCAGGGTGACGTTGTCAGTTTGGTTGAAAAAGCCATGGAAAACGTTGATAAATCAGAGGCCGAAAAAATGGCCGGTAAAATGCTGAAAGGCAGTTTTGATTTGAATGATATGTTGGAGCAAATGCGCCAAATTCAAAAAATCGGCAGTATGGGTAGTATTATCGGTATGATTCCGGGGTTGTCAAAGTTTAAGGCACAAATTGAAGAAAACGGAATGTGTGATAATTTGATGAAAAAGCAAGAAGCCATTATCTTGTCTATGACAAAAGAAGAACGGGCAAATCCCGATATAATTAAGGCTTCACGCAAAAAAAGAATTGCACTCGGCTCCGGAGTAGATGTTCATGATGTTAACGTTTTGCTTAAATCGTATGAGCAGATGGCAACAATGATGAAAAAAATGGGCAAGTTCGGCTCAATGTCGGCAATGTCTAAAATGTTAAAAGGTAATCCGTTTGGCGTTATGGCCGGTGGATTTGGTAAAAAATTTCCGTTTTAGGCGGAAGTCGTAAAAAAGTAAAGAAAGGAAAATAAAAAATGGCAGTTCGTATAAGACTATCTCGTGGTGGTTCTAAAAAACGTCCTTATTACCGTATTGTGGCTGCTGATCAGAGAGCGCCTCGTGATGGTAGATTTATTGAAAAATTAGGTTCTTATAATCCAATGTTACCGCAAGATCATGCAGATCGTTTGGTAGTGGATAAAGAAAAAGTAGCAGCATGGTTATCTAAAGGTGCGCAACCGACTGAACGCCTGGCAAAAATGTTTGCCGGTTTAGGTTTGTGCGAAGCTCCGAAAATTGTTGCTCGTCCTAAAAAATCCGCTCCAAAGGCTAAAGCCGTTGAACGGATGAAAGAAAAAGAAGCTAAAGCTGCCGCTGCTGCTGAAGCTGCTTCTGCTGAATAATTTTCGGCAATGTAATAATTAGCTGTTATTTTGAGCCTTAAGATTGGAACTTTGATGGAAAAAAGGGTTTGTATCGGAAAAATTGTTGCCGCTCATGGAATACGGGGTGAGGTGAAAGTTAAAAGCTACACCAAAATTGCCGCCAA
>CAYOYE010000087.1:0-4268 GCA_964408115.1 uncultured Azospirillaceae bacterium | reverse complement strand
CGTTATAATATTTTTCAATTTTTCACAATATTTATTTTTTATATGTTCATATTTACTTAAATCAATGCGCTGTTGCACAATTTCGCTTATTTTATGCAGGCGCTCGTATGATTCGTCTTTTAAATGAATTGCCGCCGAACATAATTCGGCATTGGCAGAAAAATCGGCATTCCCCAAGCAAATGACCTCACATCCGGCATTAAAAGCGCGTTCGGCACGCTCGCAAATTGTTCCTTTTAGGGCTTTCATTACTATAGCGTCAGAAACCAATAATCCTTTAAAGCCGATTTCCGTACGGATAACGTTGCGGATAACTTTAGCTGACAAAGTAGCCGGATTTTCCTTATCTATTGCCGTTAAAACAATATGTGCCACCATACCCATCGGCGCATCTTTTAGCCTTTTGAACGGATAAAAATCGGACGACAGTGTTTGCAAATCCGCGTTTATTATCGGCAATTCCAAATGCGGATCAACCAGACCGCGACCATGCCCCGGCAGATGTTTTACGCAGGGACATACGCCGTTTTGGATATATTCATCTACCGTCAGTCGTCCGAGTTCGGCTACTTTATGCTCATCTCCGGCAAAGCAACGCCCATGCAAAACGGCAGAGGTAAATTCATATTCTATATCTAAAACCGGCGCAAAATTAACGTTAATTCCGCTTGTTTTTAAATCTGCCGCAGCCAAATACGCGTGTTGTTGCGCCAGTTCTGCCGATTTCAGTTCTGCCTGTGCGGTTAGCGGTGTAAATTCCGGTTCTGTCAGGCGTCTGACCCGTCCGCCTTCCTGATCTACGGCAATTAAGACATTGTCACGCCCGATAACTTCCTTAATTTCGGTTGTTAGGTATTTCAGCTGTTCTCTGTCTTTTATGTTATTACATCCGCAGGCAAAAAGGCACACCCCCAACGGATTATATTTTGCAAACAGACGTTTTTCATTATCGGAAAGGGATTGCCCCTGACAACTTAAAAAGGCAGGAAAAATCGGCTTATCCATTAAAACTCCTAACGTTCTTTAGCAATACAATCGGCTAACCCTTTGGCTTTTAAAGAGGCACAAACCGCGGCGGCCTCACTCTTAGAGGCAAACGAGCCGGCGCGCAAACGATAAAACGTCCCCTGTGCTCCTAAATCTGATGTTTGTACTTCGTGCTGATACTTTTTCAAATCCGTATATTTAGCCGATAGGGTTGTCCATGTTTTTTCTACGGCATCTTTGTTGCGTGAAACAACCAGCTGAATTTGCCAACCGAGTTGTGATGAACTTTTTGCCGTTTCCGCTGTTGTGGCAGCCGTTTCCGGTTTGGCTTTCGGTGCTTCTTTAGGGGCTGAGGTTGTCGGTGTCGGGGCAGCAGCCTGCTTTTTCGTATCCAATAAATCGGTCGGCTTATCCGGAATACTGCCGTTTTCCGCAACTTCCGTAGCTTTAGCTTTATTTGATGCTTCTTTTACCGCATTTTGCGGTGTTGCGGCATTTTCAACCGCATCAACTATTTCATCTAAACTATCGGCATTCGGCTGAACTTCCGGTTCTTCTTCGGCTACAATATCAGGTAGTTTCGGCGTTTCCGGAGTCGGTAACAGATTTTCTACCACCGTATTATCAACGTTTTTCTTTTCTACAATGTTATAAACATCTTTATCCTGATTTGGAATTTCCATACCCCCTGGATTTTCCGGTTTTATTTTAACGGCAGTTTGCGGCCGACGAATAATCGGAATTTCTTTGTTTGTTTCGGCATAGCGCGGACCCAACACAAACCAACCGACAATTCCTGCCAAAACGATACCGGCAAAAGTCCCCATAAAATTATTACGAGAGCGAGCCAGTTCCGTACGGCGTTCTTCTAAAGTGGCAATTTTCTGATTAGCGACTTTTTGCTTAAATTCATCTAAATAATCATCATTTTTATTAAAAAAATCCTGATACATATCAACCTCATTTTTTTTCGTTATTTGAGTTATACACGCTAATTGTTTTAAAATCACTTAACGACATAAAAAAAATCTTTAATTTCCGTTTTTTTTGTTATAATTTCAAAAACAGGAGGATACCGATGAAAATAGCCACTCTGAACATAAATTCCGTTAATGCCCGTATAACCAACCTGACACAGTGGTTATGTAAAAACGAGCCGGATATAATGTTATTGCAGGAAATAAAGACGGAATTTAATAACTTTCCCTTTTTTGATTTGAATACCTTGGGTTATGATGCTAAAGTTTTGGGGCAAAAAAGCTATAACGGTGTGGCGGTGCTTTGTCGGCATAAAATGACGGTTACAGCCGAAAATTTACCGCAATTTCCTGATGAAAATGCCCGATATCTTGAGATTGAAACGCAAATAAACAACACAAAATATACGGTAGCCTCGCTCTATTTACCAAACGGAAATCCGCCTTATAATGCGCCGGAAAATACCGAAAAGTTTGCCTATAAACTACGTTGGATGGACGCTTTTTTGCGCCATGCCGATGATTTGCTTACAGCCGGTAAAAATGTGATATTAGCCGGCGATTTTAATGTTATTATGACGCGTGCAGATGTTTATAATCCGGAACTTTTTGTTAATAATGCGCTGTTTCGTCCGGAAGTGCGGACGCGCCTGCAGAATCTTTCAAATCTGGGGTATTGCGATACTTTCCGCACGCTATATCCTCACGAAAACGGTTATACATATTGGGATTATGCTGGAGGCGCGTTTATTAACGATTTAGGCATGCGCATAGATTATATTTTCAGCTCTCCGCGGTTGACCGACAAGTTGGTTTCCTGTCGGGTAGACAAGGCGTTTCGCCAAACCGACAAGTGTTCGGATCATACCGTACTAACGGCAGAATTTAAGGATTAGAGATGAAAATTTGGTTATATGCTTTTGTTTTTCTGTTTTTGGGCGCGCATTCCGCTTGGGCTTCCGATTCGGCTGTTTTAACCGAAATGCTTACACCGCTGCCGGAAAAATATTTGTATCCTTTGTCATTGGATAAGGTTGTAACAACCGGATTGCAAGCACTTTCCGATTTAGATTCGCACCTCACCGTTTCAAAGGGACGGAATAATTTTTATCTTTATGTAAATCGGCAGGTAAAAAAGGTTATACCTCTGCCAAAAAACACGTCAGATGTTGCACAATGGGCAGATACGGCGGCAAAAGTTATTGAGGCGGCGGCAAAAGTTTCGGAGCAGGTATCTTTTCGGGATTTTGAAGTGCCTGATTTAATGATGAAAAAAATTGCCGCGTCCTTAGATGAATATTCGCATTATTTTTCGGAATATGACTATGATGAAGAACGTGAGAGCAACGCAATTTATACGCTTTACAGCGAACGCAACATAGACGGTTTTTTATATTTGCGGGTGAGGGTGTTTAATCGGCAGACAACCAAACAGATAAAGGCCTCGCTTGAAAAATCGCCTTTAGTATCCGGTGTGATTTTGGATTTGCGCGGTAACAGCGGCGGTATTTTTAACGAAGCACTGAAAACCGCCGATTTGTTTACGGACGGCGAAATTATTACTTATACGGCAGGAAAAGATAATGCCGACATACATTACTACACTTCAAAAGAAGGCGAGCTTTATTCCGGTGCATTGGTCGTTTTGGTGGACGGGGATACGGCTTCGGCAGCCGAGGTTTTGGCGGCAGGTTTACAAGAGCAGAGCCGCGCAAAGCTCGTTGGCACACAGACTTTCGGCAAAGGTACAATACAAAATGTTATGGTGATGAGCGGCGGCGGAAAACTGGTTTTGACAACCGAACAGTTTTTTACTCCGTCCGGCAAAATTATTCATAAAAACGGGGTAACTCCGGATATATGTCTGACGCCGGATGATAACGGCAACTGCCTTAAAGAAAGTCGCCTGCGAATAGAAGAAGACATAGAAACGGCGGTTAAAATCCTAAAAAATGAAATATAGTCTAAAAAAGCTATTGACAACAATAATAAAAAAAGGTATATAACGGCTAAATGTTTTAACATATAACTTTTAGAAGAGTGAAGAAATGGCAAAAGCAGTAAAAATTAAGATTAAGTTAGAAAGTACAGCCGGTACAGGTTCTTTTTATTTGGCAGAGAAAAACCCGAGAACTCATCCGGAAAAGCTGACTTTGAAAAAGTTTGATAAAAAGTCTAAAAAACACGAAGAGTTTGTTGAAAAGAAATTGAAGTAACTTACTTTAAATTAGTTAAAAGTGTGACAGATTTAAGGCTTGAAAAACAAGCCTTATTTTTGTTTTAAAAGCAGAATCGGCGCAAGTT
>CAYOYE010000086.1:0-4283 GCA_964408115.1 uncultured Azospirillaceae bacterium | reverse complement strand
AGAACCGGAAAAGCGTTCTTTAACCGTTTCAAAAAAAGCAAACAGCGACGGAACAAAAACTATGCCGATAAGCGTAGCAAAAATCATACCGTAAAAAACAGATGAACCGATTGCCCTTTGCGAACCTGCGCCAGCCCCATCGGCAATAATCATCGGAAAAACGCCCAAAATAAAGGTAAATGCCGTCATGAGTACGGCGCGATAGCGTTCTTCTGCACCTTTGCGCGCCGCTTCTACAATACTTAATCCGCTATCACGATACATTTTTGTAAATTCCACAATCAAAATAGCGTTTTTGGCCGCTAACCCGATTAACATAATCAGACCGAGTTGGGCATAAATACTTAAAGACTGCCCCATAATATGCAAACCGCATAAAGCCCCTAATACGGCAAATACCGTAGAAAAAATAACCGAGAGAGCAACCAGCCAACTTTCATATAATGCTACCAAAAACAGATAACAAAACAAAACGGCCAGCGTCATCAAAATCAAAGCAAGTCCTCTTGTTTCAACTTCCTGCAGGCTTAGTCCGGTCCATGACAGACCGAAGTCGTTTGGTAGTTTTTGTTCCAGCTTTTCCATAACATCAAGTGCCGTTCCGCTGCTGATGCCGGAATTTGACAGGGCTGTAATCGCTGCCGACAGATATTGATTAAAACGATAAATAATTTTTGGTGAAGTTTGTGTCTGTACCGTTGCAAAACCGTTAATGCGAACCAGCTTCCCTTCCGAAGTACGCACAAACATATTTCCTATATCGGCAATACTTTTACGATATTGAAAATCGGCTTGTAAAATGACCTTATTAACCTGTCCGGTCAGGGTAATATTATTAATATAACGAGACCCGAGGTTATTTTGCAAAACGGCAAACAGATCAGCTACCGAAACTTTATAATATTCCAGTTTTTCCCTGTCTATATCCAGATAAATATGCGGTGTATCGGCCGTAAAAGTGGTAAAAGCATATTCAAAATATCCGCTCTTATCCAGAGAATCTAAATACTTTTGCAATTCCGTTGCAAATGATGATGCCGACATATTGTTGTTCGTTGTCAAAAACTCTGCCGAAATACCGTTACTCAATCCGACACCGGGGATAGCCGGCGGAGCAAAAAAGTTTATCGTTGCTTTTTTATTATCGGAAAACTCGGCAAGCAACTTATCGGTTATTGCCTCAACCGACATATTTTCAGCCGTCCGCTTTGACCAATCTTCCAAACCGACTAATCCGAATGCAACGTTTTCGCCGCTACCGCCCAGCATACTGTATCCGGCAACGGCAATAAAATATTTTACACCAGGAACCTGCCGAATTTTTTTATTCATCTCGGCAATAATTTCGTTTGTACCGTTAATACTTGCCGTATCCGGTAGTTGCACATTGGCAAAAATAATTCCCTGATCTTCTTCCGGTAAAAACGAAGTAGACGTGAAACGAAACCCCAGCAAAATAACCGAAAGTGTCATTAAAATACAGGCGGCCGTCAATTTGAGGTGTTGCGAAAAATATACAACGGCGCGTAAATAATATTTTTGCGTATAGGTCAAAATTTCATTGAATTTTTTGAAAAAACCGCGTGGATTTTCCGGTTTATCTCCCTGCAAAAAAACAGAACATAGTGACGGACTAAGGGTTAGCGCATTGATTGAAGAAAATACCACAGCGGTAGCTATGGTAACGGCAAATTGTTGATATATTTTTCCGGTGATGCCGGCCATCAAACCTACCGGCACAAAAATAGCCAACAAAACAAACGTGGTAGCCACAATGGCACCGCCTATTTGCCGCATTGCCGTAACAGAAGCCTGATGTGCATTCTGTTTTTGATAAAACATTAAATATTGCACGCGTTCTACCACAATAATAGCATCGTCAACAACCAGACCGATAGCCAAAATCATAGCAAATAGAGTCAGTATATTGATATTATAGCCCAAAATATACAGTACCATAAATGTGGCAATAAGCGAAACCGGTATGGTAATCAGCGGAATAATCGTTGTTTTTATTTTTTGCAAAAACAAATATGTTACCAAAACAACCAACAAAAACGTTAACAACAACGTGTCTATAATACTTTGAATAGATGCGCGGACATAGTCGGTAGAATCATAGGCAATCCTAAATTCCATATCTTCCGGCAGTTTTGCCGATATTTCCGCAATTTTGGCGCGGACATCATCCATAATCCGCAAAGAATTGGAATTAGGTATCTGATTAATAGCCATAATCAGAGCCGGAGCATTGTTATATGACGAGTTTATGTCATAAGTATCTGCGCCTAATTCCACTCTGGCAACGTCTTTCAGATAAACAATTCCCCCGTTTGGCGAAGTGGCAACCACAATATTTTCAAAATCGTGAACACTGTTCAACAAGCCTTTTGCCGTCAACGATAAAACTATTTTATTATCGGCATTACTCGGGGCTGCACCAATGCTACCGATAGAAGCCTGCACATTTTGTGAAGTAACTGCCGATATAATATCCGCAGAATTAAGACCCAGCGCATTTATTTTATCTACATTCAGCCAGATACGCATACTATACTGCGGCCCGAAAATCTGTACCTCGCCCACACCTTTAATACGGGCTATTTCATTTTTCAAATTTGTGTACGCATAATTACTCAAATACAAATCATTATAGGTATGGTCCGGCGAACGCAAAACCAATAGTCCTAAAATGTTAGGATTTTGGGTGCGTACATCAATACCGTATTTGTTTACTTCATCCGGCAGTTCCGATGTTACCTGCTGCAAACGGTTTTGAACTTTTACCTGTGCAATATCGGCATCAGTGCCAACGTCAAAAGTAACCGTCAGTTGATATGAACCGTTATCATCGGAAGTTGATGACATATACAACATATTTTCTACCCCGTTGATTTTATTTTCCAGCGGAACGGCCACCGTATTTACCAACACATCAGCATTAGCCCCTAAATACGTTGTAGATACGGTTATTTGCGGTGGTGTTATCTCCGGATATTGAGCTACCGGCAAATTAAAAACGGCCAAAATGCCCAGAATCACCATCACAATGGAAATAACAACAGCAAACCGCGGACGATTGATAAAAAATTCTGAAAACATTTTTACTTCTCCGGCATTATTTTTTTAACGTTTACTTTTTGCCCCACAAGTCGGGAATCTACATTTTCCGCCACAATCATCTGCCCCGATTTAAATGTATTGCCTAAAACATAGCTGTTGTCCTTATCGGCTAAAATATCTATTTTACTGAGTTCTAAAATGCCGTCAGATACCGTATATGCGTAGTTACCGTCATTTTTTGCCACAACCAGACTTTTATCCAGCAACACAACATCATTATATTGATGTTCCCACAAAACCTTAACATACGCATTCGGCATAAGCTCTTTATCGGGATTTGCAAACTCGGCATATACGGCAACGGAATTTGTTGTTTCGTCAACCTCATTTGCCGTATATTTTACCTTGCCTGTTTCAGAATATTCTTTTCCGTCCGGCAAAAGTAATTTTACCGTATTTTCGGTCGGCAACAACTTTTTTATATTGCCTGAAAATTCTCTATCGGTTACCGAAAAAACAACCCGTATCGGATTATATTGTACAATTCGCATTATTGCGCCGGATTCCGGAGAAATAAAGTCGCCGACAGAAGGAGATATATTCCCGATAACTCCGTCAAAAGGTGCTTTCAACACCGTATAATTAAGATTAATTAAGGCGGTATAATAAGCAGCTTGTGCCTGTTGTAAGGTTGCTTTGGCTGTTAAAAAATCGGTTTTGGCATTATCCAATTCGGTTGCCGATACGGCTTTCGGACCGGCTTTTTGCATACGCAAAAACTGCCGCTGTGCATATTCCGCATCGGCCTGCGCCGACATAACATTTGCCAAAGAAGACATTACCTGAGCCCGATATTCATCCTGTTTGATTATCAATAACGTATCATCTTTTTTAACGGTTTGTCCGCCTCTGGCCTTAATATCCGTTATATATCCGCTGATATACGGGACAATAACGGCATCATTTACGGCATCTACCCGCCCGATATAGCTATATGCAACGCTGACATTTTTTAATTCCGGTTCAACAGCCTGTACGGCAGACACCACGACCATCGGTATGTTGTTCGGATTTTGTTCCTTGTGATGACGATATAGGATATAACCCCAAACTGCCACCGCGACAACAAAAATCAGTATAATAAAATTCTTGATATTTTTCTTTATAAATTTCAGCATTTCCGCCTCCTGACTGTTCCGACAATCTAAATAATCGGCAAA
>CAYOYE010000085.1:0-4401 GCA_964408115.1 uncultured Azospirillaceae bacterium | reverse complement strand
TGCCGAAAGCCCGTCTTTTTTATTTTGCAACATTGTAATAAAGGAATATGCCGTATTTCTAACCTCTATTGCCTGTAAAGCAGACAATATGCGTTGTCGTACATAAAAAAATCTTTCGGCATCCCAACGATGATACAAAAACCAAATACCGGCTTTCCAATCCAATAAATCCTCTTGCGATACGGTATTATAGGAAACATTTTCCGTTTTCATCAGATTAAGTTCTTTAAATTCCGGCCAAATTTTAATAAAATCGTCAAGTTCCTCCTCACTTATTTTCGGCGCATACTGATTGCGTTTGGCTAAAATATCCATTTTAGACTTATACCAAACGGTGTGCGTTACATTACATTTTGTAACGACTAAAAAGCACAAAATAACGGCAGCCAGACAAATCCGCCGGCGATATTTTTTCCGCATTACCATTGCAGATTCTCCATGCAATAGTCAATCCGCAAACCGTAACTTTTAGATAATTCATCAACCTGCGCCATAATATTATCTTTAATTTGGTGTACTCCGTTCACAATCAATAACGTCTGCGCACCAAAAACATTTCCCATCCGCATATCGGTAGGCATACCGTCGCCGACCACCAGACTGCGTTTCGGACTAAAATTAGGTAAACTTTCCGTAAGATACGCGGCAATACGCACATCAGGTTTGCCGAAAGAAACGATTTTTCCGCCCATCATAGCATATTGTTCAGCCACTGCGCCAATACCGGCTTCCACGCTGCTTTCGTTCATAACGGAAGTATTGTTGCCAATACAGATAAGCGGCAAATCCAAGTCCAAAGCCTGTTCCAACACCGGCTGTAAATTTTCCAAATCCACACCATGCAGTGTTGTTGTTGCCAACACAAAATCCGAAAGCACAACGCTGTCCGTACGGGTATAGCGCAAACCTTTAACCGTTGTTTCGGAATCTGCCGTAAGCGAATAATATGTATTTCCCAAAGTAGCATTATTTTTAAGGTAAAAATGAGCAACTTCGCCTGCCGTAATCATTGCGCTGAAAATACTCATAGGAACTTTGCGTTTTTTCAAAAATTCAAACAGTTCCAACACACGCATACCGGTATTAGATGCCAAAACAATATGTTTACCGCTTTGATACAGTTTTATCAGCGTATCAACGGCATCGGCATCCACATTATCACCATGCAAAATAACGCCGTTAACCCCACTGATAACGGTATCAAAATCTTCGCCAATGCGTGATATATATTTCAAGACCCTAGTCATTGTTTTATTTTCCAATTCATACACATTATTATGTATTCTAATATGAATTGGTAAATATTTAGATAAAATTTCAATTAATTAAAAAGTTATTTATCGCCGTAGTGATATTTTCCGTAAAATAAAACGGGTCATCTATCCAATTTTGCGGATTTTCAATTTTGTAATAGCCACGCGCCATACCGTCATTTATGCGCAATAAAACAATGGAAAGCGGCTGATTTAACTGATAATCATTCTGCAAAACGTTATTTCCCTCGTCCTGATAATTAATTTCAAAATAACTAAAATCCAGTGCATAGTTCTGCTCATAAATATTATAAATCATATCCATAGCGCGTGGACATTCGTAACAAGGCTCGTTATTATAAAAAACATAGATAATTGATTTATTCCAATTTTCCGCATCTTCCGAAAGATATTCATTGATGTACGGATTATTACCGGATAAATCAATATATTGCGACAAACCGGAATAAAACGGTATTTCCAATAAAACTGCCAATATTGTATAAAAAAGCCACCGTTTTTTCTGCATTTTCGCTCCCCTGCTAAAGTTAGAGAGGAGAGCAAGCCTTCTTCAGCCAATATATTTCATCTTCGTTAAGATATGCGACCAAACTTTCATATACATCTTTGTGATAATTGTTCAGCCAAGCCCGTTCTCCTCTGCTCAACATATATTTATCTATCAAACGCTTATCAATAGGCACTTTGGTCAGGTAACGAAATTCTAAAAATCCGGTATCTGCCGATTTTACGGTATAGACCAGATTTTCAATTCTTATTCCGTAAGATTCGGCTTTATAATACCCCGGTTCAACGGAAGTAACCATATTTTCCCTGAAACCGTACGCCGAACTGCGATTTGCAATATAAACCGGACCTTCGTGTACATTACCGAAACACGCCACTCCATGCCCCGTACCATGTTTATAGTCCAGCCCGTAATTCCATAGCTTATGGCGTGCTAAAACATCAAGTCTTTCTCCGGTTGTACCATACGGAAATTTTGCCGTTGCCAAAGCAATATGTGCTTGCAACACCACTGTGAAATCGCGTTTCATTTCGGCTGTCGGTTCGCCAATGGCAACCGTACGGGTTATATCGGTTGTGCCGTCATAATACTGTCCGCCGCTATCCAGCAAAAGCAGATTATTTTCCTTTAGCCGCGCATTTGAACTTGCACTCGGCTGATAATGTACTATTGCCGCATTTTCGGCAGCTGCGGCTATTGTCCCGAAACTTTCGGAAAAGAACATTTTTTGTGCTGCACGCAACTCATGTAGTTTTGCCACAACATCAAGTTCGGTTTTACCCTGCCGATTATTTTCCAGCCAGCTTAAAAATTTCACCACAGCCACCCCGTCGCGGATATGACAATTTATCATTCCCTGCAGCTCAACGGCATTTTTTACGGCTTTGGCAATAGTTATAACATCTGAAGTTTCCTGCCATATCACCGGAATATTTTTTAAGGCTTGCGGCATACTTGCGGCATTATACAGCACTTTGACTTTACCTGAATTCTGCAGATATGTCGTAATTTCCGCCAGTGGTTTTACCTCAAAATTTTCGGCTTTCAGATTCCCGAACAGCCGGACTTTACCTTTACAATCCAACAAAGCATAAGCGCGTACAATCGGAGAATACGGTAAATCACGCGCATATAAATTTAGCAACCAGCTAACGCAATCTGCCGAAGTTATCAGCATATAATCCGCCCCGTTATCCTGTATAAATTTTGCAAAAATCCGACATTTTTCGGTTGCCGAACAGCCGGAAAATTCCTCTTTACGCTCCATAGCTTCAACAACCGGTTGCGGCTGTTCATCCAACAAATTACCAACCTTAACCGTTTCCGTTTGCGGATATTTCGCACCGGTTTCGGCTATTTCCGCCACGCTGTAACACCATTCGTCATAGCCGATTCTCCGCACGTTTATTTCTTCGGCAAACCGACAAATTTCGTTTAGTGTCGGCAACCGATTAACTACGGTAATTTCCGTTGCATCTGTTTCTTTTAGCGCTTGTAATTCATAACGTCCGTCAACAAACAGATATGCTTTTTGCGCGGTAATCAGTAGCGCGCCTGCCGAACCGGAAAATCCGCAAATTTTATGCAATTTATGTTCTTGCGGCAAAATATCTTCCTGCCCGATAAAACAATTTCCATGACTTACCAAATAGGCTTCAACGCCAAGAAGCTGCATTTTTTTTCGCAAATCTGCCAAAATCATTATTTTTTCTCCAACAAAGCTGCCCGCCAATTATCAATTTCATAAAGCCGTTTCAGCCGTAAACCATATTTTTGATGTTCGCCGACCACCCAATCAACCTGATCGTCTATAAAACCGGAAATAACGGCATATCCGCCGGTTTTAAGGCTTTTTGCCATATCCGGAGCCATTTCTATCAACGGGCGAGCCAAAATATTAGCCAAAATCACATCATACGGTGCATTTTTCTGCACGATTTCCGCTTGATAACCGTTACTCAACGCCGTATTAATCTGCGCGGCAACTCCGTTATCTGCTGCATTTTGTGCGGCAACCGCCACCGATTCTTCATCAATATCAACTGCGGTTATTTGCGAATCCGGCCATAATTTGGCACAAGCCAATGCCAAAATGCCCGAACCGGTGCCGACATCTAATATTTTATGCTGTACGCCTGCCGTTTTATTAATTTCGGAAATTCCGCGCAAACAGCACTTTGTTGTTTGATGTTCCGAGCCGAACGCCGTTGCCGCATACACCCGAATACCGATTTTATCCCCCGCGCATACGTTTTTTTCGTGAATACCGTACACATAAAATTCGCCTTCTTCCACCGGAGCAAATTTAATAACATTTTCGGTCAGCCAATCATCACTACTAACATAAACCCAATGATATTCCGGCAATTTAATCCCCTGTTTAGCGGCAGCCTGTGGCAAATCATCTTCTAAAGCGGAGGCCGACAAATAGCCGTCCAGTTGTTCTTTTCCGTCATCTGTGTAGTTAATTACCGCCACGTCAAAAAATTCATCGGCAAATTCCGCCAACTCCGACGGCGTTTCGGTAAACGGGGCAAATCTGGCAATTTTACAACTTCCTGCATTATTACTCATTTTTTTATCTTTCGTTATAACTTTTTTTACCAACTATGTGTTACA
>CAYOYE010000084.1:0-4404 GCA_964408115.1 uncultured Azospirillaceae bacterium | reverse complement strand
TTTGCCGACTATATTGCCGTTAAAATCTATAACATTGCCGTTTTCATCTATATAACCGATAACATTGCCGTTTTCATCCACCGCCAAACGTGTTTCTTCGCCAACCTTACCTACAATTTTATCACCCGTAGAATTACCGACTATATTGCCGTTTTCATCAACATAACCCACAACATTACCGTCATTATCATACACTAAACCGTCTTCCGTTGTATAGCCGATAACATTACCGTTTTCGTCTACTGCCAAATCAACCCACCGATCATCTGCTCTACCGATAATATTACCGTCTTTATCTACAACATTACCGTTTTCATCTACTTTGCCGACTATATTGCCGTTAAAATCTATAACATTGCCGTTTTCATCTATATAGCCGATAACATTACCGTTTTCATCTACCGCTAACTGTGCCGTTGAGCCTTTTTTGCCGATTACGTTATTTCGTACAACATTACCGTTTTCATCTATATGTCCGACAACATCACCGTTTTCGTTCACGACATCACCGTTTGGCATAACAATTCCGATAGCGTTACCGTTTTCATCAAATACAACCTCTCCGGACTTTGCAACCCGCCCGATAACATTACCGTTCATATCTACGACTTCGCCGTTTTCATTCAGCTTACCGATAATATTGCCATCTAAATCAACAACCGAACCGTCTGCTAAAACCCTACCGATAATATTGCCGTTGTCATCATAAACATATCCGTAATCTACGGCTTTACCGATAATATTACCGTCTTTATCTACAACTGTTCCGTCAGCCAACATTGTCCCGACAACATTGCCGTCATTATCATAAGCCACACCGTTAGCATCAACATAGCCTATGACATTACCGTTTTCATCCAGCAGCAATTTATTGGTAGAAGCCACGCCGATTATATTGCCGTCTTTATCAACAACCATACCGTCACTATTTACGCGCCCGATCTCGTTACCGTCAGCATCACGAACTATGCCGTCCTCACCAATCACGCCGATAATTTTTCCGTCAGGACCGACAGCATAGCGCGCGCCCTTACTGTTTTGACTATCGGTTATAGGCCCGATTACACCGGTGTCACAGAAATTACAATCTTCTTTGCGTACGGCACTACCGTAAAACGGTACTTCATCATGTTTGGCATCACGCTCCGAAACATTGGTTTCGCGCCAAACAATTTTGAAATTATTTTGCACATTTGCCGCTACGGTAGGTTCCCAGTGCATGGTTATCATACAGGTAATTTTACCGCGTAATTCTTTATCTTGACAAGTTGTAGTATAGGTAAAGCCTTCGGAAGCAGCTTCTTCCAAATCAACGGAAATAACCCGAATAGAACTTTTACCGTTAGTTCCGATAGTAATAACGTTTGTCGCCGCGCTGCCTAAAACAACCTGCCCCATATTAACAGGATTCGGGGTCATGGTTATCGGACGTTCAACTTCTTCACCTTCGTCAAATTCTATTTCCGCTTCGTTGTTATTATCACTTGCCATTCCAAAATTTGTTTCGGCATCTATTGTGTTTTCAACTTCATAGTGTTGTTCGGGTTCTTCCTCCTCTACGCCTAATAACATAAGCCCAAAGAGAAATACAAACATTGTAATGATTCCGACAATCAAAATCACCCTGTTTGTTTTGCGAACATATCTGTCCGAATGTGTTAACGGTTCTTTACTCATTTAACCTTACTGCACCCTTACTACACTACAAAAAATACCACTACGCCCTAACTGACTGCATACCGAATCGCCGCTTTCCAAACTTTGGACCGGTCCGACACGCAGATGGAACAATTCCTTACCTTGTCCGTCTGCCGGTGCATCTACGGAATAAAACGGTTCATAACCACCCAACAGCGAAGAATAACGCCCTGATAAATCTTTCCATAATGTTTCAAGATTATTTACATTACCGTCTGTTCCAAGCTCTATAGACAGACTCTCACCTTTACTGCCCTTAAAGCCGCTCCCAAACTTATAATCAGGATATGGATTTTGTAAATCCGCACCGTTTGAACGATCAATACGCGCCATTTTACTATAATCAATGCCGTCAGTTCCGCTGTTTGCTCCGGTTGTGAACATTTGCTGACCGCTTCCGCCGGAATTAGTCAAATTACCGGTGCCTCCGACATTGCCACTGCCTTGCGTCAAAGGTACGGTCATGCCGGTAGCTGTGCCATTTGCTCCGGTATTTGCCGCGTTACCGTTATTTGCTCCGCTTCCGCCGGTTGCCGATGCCGTTCCGCCGGTTGCCGATGCCGTTCCACCGGGAATTGCCGGTGCAACATCCCAATCATTACCCGTATCGGCATAAGTAACATATTGCAAACCTTCTTCATCCGAACGACGTAGTTTCAGGCAAACCATTCTCTTACCGCTACGCATTACCATATCACCAACACCCTCTACAATAATCAAACGGTTGTTAGGACCTTTCGTACGGAAACCTACCGGAGTTTCAACCCGCTCAACAATCATTGTAACTATCGGTCTTTGTACCATATTCATGGCTTTTTCGCCTAGGTCTATATATGTGAAAATATCATCTCGCCATACACGTTCAGGTGCAATAATAACATCATCCGGATTAGGTACATAAATTTCTATATCAAAACGAAATTTAGTCGGATCAAGAGGAATACTCTTTAACCAGTCTTCTTTTTGAAAACGTTTGGTAAATGTAGAATCTACTGATTTGTTACCCCCCGAACCGTATCCGTTGGCGTTAACATGGCTTGAACCGCCGCTACCTAATATCCCCGAGCTGCTACTGGGACTACCTCCCGATGTGCCGTTGCCGCCGACAACATCAATATCTATGATTGAGTTTGTTAAACGTTCGGTATTTACGCCTTCACTCTTAACGTAAAATACATATTTATTGCCGGAACGCCCGAATATGATAATATTGGTATCTACGCCGACATTTGCCCCCGGTTGCGGATATAACAAAATGGTATTCGGACCGGAAATCGTACCGCTAAAAGAGCTGCTGTCACCAATATAAATATTTTCAATCAATTCCCATTCCGGAAAATTAACCAGAGTGACCATTGCTTCACGCAAACGTATCGGCAAAACCAAATCAGGTGACCAATAATATTTAGAATAGGCCGGTTTACTTTGCCCTTCACCTAAATTTTGCAAAGGATCCTGCCATGCACTTTGAATCATTCCCAATGAGTTAAAACCGGCATAGTTTAAATTCATCGGTTGATAGTTTCCTTGAGATTGATCGGCATACTGATCCATTGTACTTTCCGTCAGTTGTGCCTTAGCCGACGTTGTCAGCAACATACCTAAAATTAATATTATACTTTTTAAACCTGTTCTCATATTACTATCCTCAAAGTTTATTCTTTTATTTGCTTTGTACCATAAGAAATTACCTTAAATCCAACCGGATTTTTCAGCCTTTCCGGATATTTTACACGCCGCGGCTGATATTGTATGCGCATACTGGCCCGATAACGTATTGTTTTCGGCGTGTAGGATGACGGTAAATAATAATCAACGCTATACTCAACCTGCCAGGCAGCATCTTCAATTTCGTTAACCGTCAAAATTTTAACATTGCTGGTCAGCCCTTCCTGTTTCATACGTTGCATCAACTTACGACCGGTATTTTTGATAAAATCCTGATAAACCATAGGTGATGACATTTCCTGCAAATCACCTCCGTTTTTCCAACGTGATTCCATTTCTTCCACATCCGGCAACAAGGTGGTACGCAACAAAAGATATTCGCGCACAAACGTTTCCGTAATTGATTTTTGCGATTCCATATTCCGACTAAACGGGATAATCCGATAAACCTGTTCTTCTTTGTTTGATAAAGTCAGCAAATACGGCTCAACCCGATAAAGCGGCAAAATATTAGCAATAGTCATTAACAAAATCAAATTACAACATAAGCTGATAGCCGTTACTACCGCGAAAGCACGCGCTGTCCACAAATATCTCTTTTCGCTGGCATTTACGACCAAACTGTCTTCACTTTGGTTGGCGCGGTGTTGCATACGCTGTGTGTTCGCTGTCGGTTTAGCATTGCCGATTAAGCGTTGTTGTGTTCCGTTTGTTCCTAACTGTGGTGCCATCTACGTTGTCCCGACTAAATTGTTTCCCAGAACCAATCCGGCACGTTTTTTATTATTTCAACCTGCATACAAGCACAAGGAGAAAGTTTCAATTCGTTAATATCCTTACCTATACCAACGGTTTCCGGCTCATAATACGAACCGAATAAACCACAGGCAGATAAAAATAATAACAAAATCGGAATTAAAATCTTTTTATACATTTTTCATCTCTCATCATAATCGCCAAATCCAAGCATAGAATCGTCTACACCATAGGAAATACCGACAATTAGCGGCATAAGCCGATGCTTTCGGATACTCCTTT
>CAYOYE010000083.1:0-4432 GCA_964408115.1 uncultured Azospirillaceae bacterium | reverse complement strand
AATATTTTTGTGGGCAGTGGTGAGAAATATGAATTTTTCTTTAGACTGGCTCTGGCAGTTGGTTACAATTTGGCTATTCTACTGGGTGGGTAGCTTATTTGCACCGCTGTCAGCAGTGCTTTCCTGCCACTTCACGTTATGCACCGTTATCGCAGCTGCTTTTTATAGCGTTGCTTTGATGATGCTTTGGATGTGGATTAAGGTTCATATCTTTAGATAAAAAGAATCGTCATTCTCGGAAAAATTTATTTTTTTTCAAGGGAATTACGATTTTTTTTGCAGATTTTTTTGTTTTATCGCAAAATTTAATTGAATATTTAATAATTAATGATAAGTTAGCCTCAATTAGTCTAAAATTGCAATTTTATAAGGTTATAAATATGGAAACTCAAGCACTTTCGGATGTTGCAAAAACTGCAGCAGAACAATTATCTTCGTGGGATATGGTGTGGTCGTCTGACGCGGTAACTAAAGTGGTGATGATTGGTTTGATAGCCGCTTCGGTTTGGTCGTGGGCGATTATATTGGAAAAATTTTCTACTTTGCGTCAGGTTAAAAGTCTGTCCAAAAAGTTTGAGGAAGCCTTTTGGTCGGGCGGTTCTTTAGACAGATTGTATGAGGCTATCGGAAACCGTCCGCGTGACCCGATGTCGGCTATGTTTGTGGCAGCTATGCGCGAGTGGAAAAGAAATACCCTGATGAAAAGTAAGTCGGATCGGAGTATTCGCGGTGTTTCGTTGCAACAACGTATTGAAAAGGCCATGATGGTATCTATGGATAAAGAACTTGACGGTTTGGATACGCATTTGGGCTTTTTATCTTCTACCGGTTCGGTTGCCCCGTTGATCGGTTTGTTTGGTACAATCTGGGGTATCATAAACAGCTTTAACGCTATTGCCATTACTCAAAGTAATTCGCTGTCAGCAATGGCCCCGGGTATTGCCGAGGCCCTGTTCACAACGGCTTTCGGTTTGATTGCCGCAATTCCGGCCGTAGTAGCTTATAATATGATAACTTCTTCAATAGACAGTTATGCTAAAAAACTGGATAATTTTATGGCAGAATTTTCAACAATTCTTTCGCGTGAAATTGATGAAACTACCATAAAGGCCGATATGGCAGGAGAATAAAATGGCATTTATGCAGGCTTCTTCATATAATCGTCGTCGTTCGCGTCGCAAAAGCGAAATTAACATTACTAACCTGATGGATGTAATGATGGTGCTTTTGGTGGTGTTTATGGTGGCCGCTCCGTTGATGACTTCCGGCATACCGCTTGATTTACCTAAAGTAGGCGGTAAGAGTTTGGAAGGTAACGAAACTTCGGTGAATATCAGTGTTGATAAAGACGGATACTATTATATTGGCGAGAGCGTGGTGGAAGATGATGAAATTTTAGATAAGCTGACCGCAATTAAAGGGGCAAATTCTACACTATCCGTAACAATTTCCGGAGATACAACGGCAGCTTACGGGCGCGTTATCGGGCTGATGGCCGTACTCAAAGAGGCAGGGTATGATAAAGTCGGTCTGAAAACAGAGGCTAAACCATACGCCGGTAAAAATGTCGGAAAAACAAATCAGGCAAAAAAGAAATAAACGGCAATGAATAAGTACTTAAAACAGTCAATCATTTTGCATGTAGCGGTGTTTATCACAATGATTATTGATATGCCGTCCCTTTGGCGGCACGATATGACTTTGGGCGAAGCTCCGATTATTGTTGATTTGTCTGAAGTACGCATAGATGAAATGACAAATTTGCCAAGCAAAGCCGAATTCGGACCGGAAGATCGGAAAGCAACCGTAGAGGAAAAAACTAAGCAGGAACAATATACGCCAAAGGAAGAACCTAAACCGGAACCCGAACCGGTAAAAGAAGAAACAAAAGAACCGGAAACCGCGCCCGAAACGGCTGTAGATGAACAACCTACCGAGGTGAAACAAGACTTTTTGGAAGCACCGGTGCCGGAAAAGAAACCACAGCCGAAACCGGACAGCAAACCGGTACCGAAAGCGCCGGTACCGTCAAGTAAACCGCAGCCGAAACCTAAACCGAAAACAGAGCCGAAACCGGAGCCTAAAAAGCCGCAGCCGCAAAAAGAAACCGCTACGCAGCGGAGTAATGCCTTAAAAAGCCTGATGCAGGAAATTGATAACAGTCGGGATATTGATATTGGCGAAAAGACACAATCTGCAATGATTAAAGAAGGAACGCAGGTGCGTAATATGGGTATAGAAGGCGGCAGCAGTAAAGGCTCGTATTTCAGCGATTTGACAATTTCGGAAACCGATGCGATAGCCAGCTTATTACGGCAAAATTGGAATTTAGACCCGGGGGCTATCGGTATTGATGGTATGGTAGTAGAAATTCGGGTATTTTTGGCGCGTGACGGATCTATTCAAAAAATAGAATTTGTGGATACGGGACGCTTTAACAGTGATGCTTCGTATCGTTCGGTAGCGGAAAGTGCGCAACGTGCCGTAATAGCGACACAGCAGGCATTTAAGGAGGTATTCGGAGTTAAATATGCCGATAGATATGATACCTGGAGTACGCTACGTCTTTATTTTGACCCGATGAATAAAGGCGTAAGGTAATAAATAAAGTAAAAAAAAGTTTCCGGCGCAAAAGACGGAAACTTTTTTTATGGCTTGCAAGCGCGTGTTCAGTCGGCAAAATAACAATGCAGGAATACTACCGGTTTTATCTCGGTTGCGGCAAAAATACGGCGGCGAATCTGACCACGAATAAAATCTTCTATTTGGGTTTTGTTATCCGTTTCCGTAATTTTCTTTTCTATTAACGGCTTTACCTTAGCCAAAATTTCGGCAGATAAAGTGTTCCAATCTTGTTCTTCTAAAATATCTATGGAAGAAATTTGCAAATCTTCCAGCTGCCGTTGGCGGATAACCGCGCTTATGAATAACGAACAGTTATAGGCAATACGCCGGCGGTTTTTAATGAGCTGTGAACCTAAAGATACCGGACGATTCCTATCCCACCCGATAACATCGGCAAAAACGCTTTCCAGCTTGGTTATATGATTATCTTTCAGCAGGCACATATCACCGTTGACGGTGGAAAATACCTCTTTAATACCGCAGGTAAGGGCAAAGCGTTTATGTTCACGAATAAATTTTTTATCGCCATGTACCGGCAATACAATGGCCGGTTTTAATAAGGCATACATTTTTTGCAAATCTTTACGGCAGGCGTGTCCGGAGGTGTGAACCAAATCCGTTTCGTCCGTAATGACGGTAGCTCCGCTATCGGCAAGTTTTTCTTGCATACGCTCAATTTTATCTTCATTACCGGGGATAACTTTAGATGAAAAAATGATAGTATCGGAGTTATCTATTTTAATATATTTACTTTCGCCGTTGGCAATAATTGTGAGGGCGCTGCGATAGTTTGCCTGTGATCCGGTACAAATATACATGGCCTTATCACTGGTGATTTCTTTTGCCTGTTCCATAGTATAAAGGTTTGGCAAATCTTGTAAATAGCCACAGTCCTTGGCAATTTTGATGTTGCTTATCAGAGAACGACCTAACAAGACAGGTGTGCGTCCGGCAGCATCTGCAGCTAAAATTAAACTTTCAAGCCGCATCAAATTGGAGGCAAAGCAGGTTACTATCAAACCGCCCTCAATTTGCGGAATTATCTGCAGCAGGCTTTTGCGGACATCGGCCTCGGAAGGAGATTCTTTTTCTATCATAACATTTGTGGAATCGCAAACCAACATAGAAACGCCTTCATCCGCGATTTTTTGCAGAGCCTTAAAATCCGTAGGCAACATTGAAAGAGCTTCATCATCAAATCGCCAGTCGGTGGCGTGCAGTATATTACCGTATTTTGTACGAATTGCCAAAGCGCAGGTTTGCGGTACGGAATGGGCGATTGAGATAAATTCAACACTAAAATTAGGCACTTCTACCAAACGGTTATTGTTGACGGAATTAAGCGGTACTAAATCTTCCATCTTAAATTCGCTTAAACGGGCTTTAATCAGACCTAAGGTAAAGTCCATGGCATATACAGGGCAGCGTAAATGCGGCCAAATTTGGGCAATGGCTCCGAGGTGGTCTTCGTGTCCATGGGTGATAAATAAACCGACAATATCTTCCTGATAGGCATCTAAAAATTCCGGTGAAGCATAGCATAAATCCATACCGGGGTATTCATCTGCCAAAAAGCCGTAACCGGCGTCAACCACTATTATTTTGCCGTCTACGGCATACATAAACATATTCATACCGATTTCATCGGCACCGCCCAGCGGTAAAAAATAAATTCCTTCTTTTTTAAAACTACTCATCTTTACTCTCAATATAAAAAATATCTCCAACCATAATTTTTTGTTCGGCGTTTGGATCATCCGGAGGACGAGGGCGGAATCCGTTGGGACGACCCGGAGATTGGGATTCA
>CAYOYE010000082.1:0-4443 GCA_964408115.1 uncultured Azospirillaceae bacterium | reverse complement strand
GTAGAATTGAAAATAGCAAAAATACGCGACCATTCTACAAAGTTAAAAAATAAAAACGAAAATAAAAAGGTAGATACTCTCAGAGCAAAAAAGACATTGGCTCAGAATAAGGGACCGATAAATAATAAAAATCCGAAATCAGGTGACCAACTGCTTTACGGCTAACCCGATATTCGCATTTGCATTTTAAGAATCCGCTTCCTATATAATATTTTAGGAGGCGATTTTTATGAAGTTAGATAATTTTACAGACCGTAGTCAGGGATTTTTACAAAATGCCCAAACGCTGGCGAGTCGGCATAATAATCAGTTTATTATGCCTATACACCTTTTGAGCGCTCTATTGGATGATAAAGAAGGATTGGCGGCAAATTTGCTGGCGCAAACCGGTGCAGATGTTATGCAAATACGTACACAGGTGGCGGACGATTTAGATAAGTTGCCCATGGTAGACGGGCAGAATGTCAATATATCCGCATCCAAAGATTTTGTAGGGGTTCTGGATAAGGCGCAGCAACTTGCGGAAAAAGCCAAAGATACGTTTGTTAGTGTAGAACGTTTACTACAAGCGGTTTTATTATATAAGTCATACGGTATTGATTTGGTGAAACTAAATCAGGCTATTAATGAAATGCGTCAAGGACGAACGGCAGATTCGGCTTCGGCAGAAGATACGTTTGAAGCCTTGAAGAGATTTGCCGTTGACTATACCGAACGTGCAACTCAAGGAAAACTTGATCCGGTTATCGGTAGAGATGAGGAAATCCGTCACACCATTCAAGTGCTGTCGCGCCGCACCAAAAACAATCCGATTCTGATTGGTGAACCGGGGGTCGGTAAAACAGCCATTGTAGAAGGACTGGCATTGCGAATCGTCAACGGTGACGTGCCTGACAGTTTATCGCATAAACGCCTTATGGCTCTTGATATGGGGGCTTTGATTGCCGGTGCCAAATATCGTGGTGAGTTTGAGGAACGTCTAAAAGCTGTTTTACAAGAAGTTTCCGCATCTCAAGGGCAGGTTATTTTGTTTATTGATGAGATGCATACGGTTGTCGGTGCCGGTGCTTCCGAGGGTTCTATGGACGCCTCAAATTTACTGAAACCGGCGCTGGCGCGTGGAGAATTACACTGTATCGGAGCTACAACGTTAAAAGAATACCAGAAATATATTGAAAAAGATGCCGCCTTTGCCCGCCGCTTTCAACCGGTTTATGTCGGTGAACCGCACGTTGAAGAAACAATATCTATTTTGCGCGGTATCAAAGAAAAATACGAACTGCATCATGGTGTCAGAATATCTGACGCAGCGTTGGTAGCTGCCGCTACTATGTCAAATCGCTATATCACAGACCGGTTTTTGCCGGATAAAGCCATAGATTTGGTTGACGAAGCCGCCAGTAAATTAAAAATGGCCATAGATTCCAAACCGGAAGAATTAGATGAAATTGATCGTAAACTCATTCAGTACAAAATTGAGCGGGAAGCCCTGAAAAAAGAACCGGATCAGGCTTCTAAAGAACGTTTAACAAAACTGGAAAGCGAAATAAATGTGCTGGAAAAAGAATCTGCCGAAAAGACAGAACAGTGGAACACCCATAAAGGTGCAGTTTTAGAAGCGAATCGGCTAAGAGAACGGCTGGACAAAGCCCGTATTGAAGCAGATAAGGCATTGCGAAACGGATTATATGAACAGGCAGGCGAACTGCAATACAAAGAAATTCCGGAGCTGGAAGCTAAACTGAACAATTTAAATACGAATAATCATGCCCAAAATGATGTTGAAACGGTTACGCCGGATATGATTGCTTCGGTCGTTTCTAAATGGACGGGGATTCCGGTTGATAAACTTATCGGTAGTGAAAGAGAAAAACTGCTGCATCTTGAAGAAAATCTGGCTCATCGGGTTGTTGGTCAACAAAAGGCCATAGTTGCGGTGGCAAATGCCGTTAGACGTTCTCGTTCGGGCTTAAAAGACCCGAACAGACCTATCGGTTCTTTCTTGTTTTTAGGACCGACCGGCGTCGGCAAAACAGAATTAGCCAAAGCTCTGGCAGAGTTTTTGTTTGACGAAGAAGCCGCTTATGTTCGGATTGATATGTCGGAATATATGGAAAAGCACTCGGTTGCCCGCCTGATCGGCGCACCTCCGGGATACGTCGGTTATGACGAAGGCGGCATTCTAACAGAAGCCGTACGCAGACGCCCGTATCAGGTTATTTTGTTTGATGAAGTGGAAAAAGCACATCCCGATGTCTTTAATCTGCTGTTGCAGGTTCTTGATGAAGGACATTTGACAGACGGTAAAGGACGGACGGTAGATTTTAAGAATACCTTTATTATCTTAACTTCAAATCTGGTAACCGGCGGAGATGAAAAACAGATAATGAATACGTTAAAAGCCTTTTTCAAACCGGAATTTCTGAACAGACTTGATGAAATTGTGCTGTTTAATTCTTTGCAAAAAGAAGACATTTATAAAATTGCCGATATTCAGCTGGCTAAGTTACAGAAACGACTGGAAGATAGGCATATCACCTTAAAAACAGATAACAAAGCCTATAACTGGCTAGCCGAAAACGGCTATGATGCCGAATTCGGTGCGCGTCCGCTAAAACGTTTAATTGTGCAGGAAATTGAAAACCCTTTGGCAATTAAATTGTTAAACGGGGATATTCACGATAATTCGGAAGTAATAATCAGCGCCGATAAAGACGGCTTAAAATTGTGATTTAATCATCTATAATAATACGATAAATCCGTTGGATATACACCGGCGGATTTATTTTTGTTTTTTCCTTTTGTTTGACATCCGCTGTTTTTTATGCTACAAAGTGCCTTACTTTATTAGGGAGATTATATGGTCAAGTTTATCACAGCCGCGGAAACGCTACGTTTTTTTAAGAACGGACAAACACTTATGATTGGTGGTTTTTTAAATTGCGGTTCTCCGAGTTTAGTTATAGATGCCTTATTAACAACCGACTTTACGGATTTTACACTTATTGCTAATGATACATCATTGCCGGAAACGGATAGAGGTAAATTGGTTGTGGCTCACAAAATTAAAAAAGCACTTGTTTCGCATATCGGCACAAATTCCGAAACCGTCAGACAGTTTAATGCCGGTGAATTAGAAGTTGAGCTCATACCTCAAGGAACTATAGCCGAAAGAATCCGCGCGGCCGGAGCCGGTTTAGGCGGAATTTTGACACCGGTCGGAATCGGTACCGATGTTGAAAAAGGCAAAAGAATCATCAATTCCGAGGGACGCGATTATATTTTAGAAACACCGCTGCGGGCTGATATTGCAATTATTTATGCCACCTATGCCGATAAATTCGGCAACTTGTCATTTTACGGTTCAACCAAAAACTTTAATGCCGTTATGCCGCCGGCTGCCGATTTGGTTATTGCCGAAGTTGATGAATTGCGTGATGAACCGCTTGATCCGAATAACGTGGTTGTACCGAACATTTTTGTTGATTACATAATAGAGAAAAAACGGTAGTAAAAATGGAATTATCTAAGGAAAAAATACAGGAAATTATCGCTCGCCGCGTGGCCGAAGAATTTAAGGACGGCGACGTTGTTACGCTGGGAATCGGATTGCCTACCAAAGCCGTAAGCTATCTGCCGCAAAACATACACATCAATATTCAGTCCGAAAACGGCGTTTTAGGTGTCGGCACATATCAGGATGAATATACTAAAGACGCACGCATAACAAATGCCGGCGGTATAGGTGTTACGATAAATGCCGGCGGTTGTTTTGTAGACAGTCTGACATCTTTCGGAATGATGCGGGGCGGACACATTGATATCACCGTTCTGGGGGCTTTACAGGTTGACGCCAAGGGAAATCTGGCCAACTGGTGTATCCCTGGGAAATTCACTCCTGGTATGGGCGGAGCTATGGATTTGGTTGTCGGTACTAAAAAGCTGATTATTGCTATGGAGCATACCTCTAAAGGCGCGCCGAAAATACTAAAAAAATGCACGTTACCGCTAACCGTTGCGCATAAGGTTGATTTGATTATCACCGAAAAAGCCGTATTTGAGATAACTCCTAACGGAATGGTATTGCGTGAAGTAAGCCCGTTTTCTTCTTTAGAAGATATCAGACAAAACACCGAAGCGGATTACACCGTTGATTTGAATCCTTTGGAACAATGTTTATAGGCAAAAAAAAGACCTCAAAAATTATATTTTTGAGGTCTTTTTATTTTATCAAAGTTATACGTTAAACAAGAAATTTAATAAATCCCCGTCCTGCACAACATATTCTTTACCCTCCGAGCGCATTTTTCCGGCATCTTTACAGCCTTGCTCACCCCCGAATTTAATGTAGTCATCATAAGAAATAGTTTCGGCGCGAATAAAACCACGTTCAAAATCGGAATGGATTATACCGGCGCATTGCGGTGCTTTCATTCCTTTAAC
>CAYOYE010000081.1:0-4458 GCA_964408115.1 uncultured Azospirillaceae bacterium | reverse complement strand
GTGTTGTTAAGCGGAACTTACGGCAAGGGATTTTCGTTTGATATTCCGGAGGGAGAAAATACTACGGTCTCGGTCGGCAGATATTATAACGTAGATTTTTATGTTGACGGCCGTCTGACCAAAATAGCTTCGTCAATGAAACAGATGAATATTAAATTGGATAAATTTTTTACAAAGAAAAATTAGGTATAGATATGGAAAAAGTACAAAGCGTACGCGGCACTTATGATTTATACGGTGCCGCGAAAAGAAAAATGAAAAAAGTGGTGGCAACCGGCGGTACGGTGGTAGAAAAATACGGCTTTGAAGAAATAGAAACGCCGATTTTTGAGTTTACGGAAGTGTTTGCCCGTAATTTGGGAGATACCTCCGATATTGTTACCAAGGAAATGTATTGTTTTGCCGATAAGGGGGGCGAAAGTCTGACTTTGCGTCCGGAAGGAACGGCAGGCGTCGTACGGGCATTTATTTCTAACGGAATGCAACAAAATTTACCGGTGAAGTTTTATTATACCGGTCCTATGTTCCGCTATGAAAGGCCGCAGAAGGGGCGTCAACGCCAGTTTACGCAGTTTGGGGTTGAACTTTTGGGTGTAGAAACTCCGCAGGCGGATATTGAGGTAATTTCCATGGCGTACGAATTTTTGGAAAAACTCGGTCTGAACGGGCAGGTTACGGTAGAAATTAATTCTTTGGGTGATGCCGAAAGTCGAGATGCGTATCGCAGCAAGCTGGTGGCATATTTGCGTGAACATTATGACGAACTTTCCGAAGACAGTAAAAACCGATTAGAAAAAAATCCGTTGCGTATTTTGGATTCTAAAGAAGAATGTGATAAGCGGATTGTGGAAAATGCTCCGCTGTATGCCGATAGCTTAAATGAACGCTCTAAAGAATTTTTTGCCGCTGTTTTGCGCGGTTTAAACAATTTAGGAATTAAGTATAAAGTGAATAATCGTCTGGTACGCGGATTAGATTATTATTCGCATACGGTGTTTGAGCTGACAACCGATAAATTAGGTGCGCAAGGTACGGTATTGGCAGGTGGTCGTTATGACGGGCTGGTTGCTCAAATGGGTGGCGGCGAAGTCGCCGGTATCGGTTGGGCCTGTGGGGTAGAGCGTTTGGCTATGCTTTTGGAACAAGATGTTGAATTGTCGCGCCCTTTAGCGGTAATTCCGGTTGGCGAAGATACGGAAGAAAAAGCTCTTGAAATATCTTATAAACTTCGTTTGGCAGGCTTTAGAGTAGAACAGAGCTACAGCGGAAATATTAAAAAACGTATTACCAAGGCCAATAAAGTTAATGCCGTAAAAGCGGTGATTATCGGTTCTGATGAATTGGCGCAAAATACGGTAACGGTAAAAGATTTAGATAGCGGCGAACAAAAAAATGTGGCTTTGGATAATTTGATTGAGGAATTAAAATAATGAATTTTGAAGAAAAATTGGCAAATGTCGTAAACCGCTATGAAGAGATACAGTCGCTGCTTACCGGTAATATTTCGTCAGATGATTTAGTAAAACTCAATAAAGAATTATCGGTATTAGAGCCGGTTGTCGGTGCAATTAGTGAGTATCGCAACAGTTTGCAATCAATGCGTGATGATAAAGCTATGATGGAAGATGCGGATTTGGATAAAGAAATGCGCGAGCTTGCCGAGGCGGAATATTACGAAATAAAAGAGCAGTTACCGCAAAAAGAAAAAGAGATTCGGGTGTTGTTGCTGCCGAAAGAAGCAGATGATGAAAAAAATGCCATTTTAGAGGTGCGAGCCGGTACGGGTGGCGATGAGGCGGCTTTGTTTGCGGCGGTTTTGTTTGAGATGTATCAGCGCTATGCCCAAAAGCAGGGGTGGCGTTTTGAAATTTTGGATGCTAACGAAAACGGGCTGGGCGGTTATAAAGAGGCTTCGGCTAAAATTACGGGTAAAGACGTGTTTGCTAAATTGAAATTTGAATCCGGTGCGCATCGCGTTCAGCGTGTGCCTGTTACGGAATCGCAAGGGCGTGTACATACATCGGCGGCAACGGTAGCCGTTTTGCCGGAAATTGAAGAGGTTGATATGTATATTAACCCTGCCGATTTGAAAATTGACGTCTATCGTGCCTCGGGTGCCGGCGGACAACATGTAAACCGTACGGAATCTGCTGTGCGTATAACCCATATACCGAGTGGTATTGTTGTGCAATGTCAGGATGATCGTTCGCAATTTAAAAATAAGGAAAAGGCAATGAACCACCTGCGCGCCCGATTGTATGACAGCCAGAAAGCCGCAATAGAGTCCAGTTATTCCGAAAAACGTAAACTGCAAGTCGGTAGCGGTGACCGCAGTGAGCGGATTCGGACATATAATTATCCGCAAGGACGGGTAACCGATCACCGTATTAACCTGACGTTGTATAAACTTGAAGAAGTTGTGCAGGGAGAGGCACTCAATGAAATTATTGATGCGCTGATTTCCGAGGATCAGGCGGAAAGATTAGCGGAAATGGATTAAAAAAAAGCAAAGGTGTATTTTATTAAAAAAATATGTATTTTTACAAAAAATATATTGACTCTGGAAAATATACCGCCTATAATCCGCTTAATTTTGAAAAGTGGTGATCAACTTTTTGAATGAATTAATTAATTGAATGGAGATTAAATTTGGCTCGTATAGCTGGTGTAAATATTCCAACTGCCAAGAGAATTGAAGTCGCACTGACCTACATTTTTGGCATTGGTAGAAAGTCTGCTCAAGATATTTGCGCAAAGTCGGGAATTGATGTAAACCGTCGTGTTAGTCAGCTTTCTGATGAAGAAATAATGAAAATTCGCGAAGTCATTGACAGTGGTTACCTCGTAGAAGGCGAACTTCGTCGTGAGGTTGGTACAAACATTAAAAGATTAATGGATCTCGGTTGTTACCGCGGTTTAAGACATCGTAAGGGCTTACCTGTTCGTGGTCAAAGCACAAAACAAAATGCTAGAACTCGTAAGGGTAAACGTAAGACCGTTGCCAACAAGAAGAAATAAGTGAGGTAGTGCAAATGGCTAAAGCAATAGTAAGAAAAAGAAAAGAAAAAAAGAATATCACTTCCGGTGTGGCTCACATCGATTCTTCTTTTAACAATACCCGCGTTACCATTACGGATGCTCAAGGAAATACTGTTTCTTGGTCTACCGCAGGTGCACAGGGTTTTAAAGGTTCTAGAAAATCTACACCGTATGCCGCTCAGGTAGCCGCAGAAGAAGCCGGCAAAAAAGCGCAGGAAAACGGTATGAAAACCTTGGAAGTAGAAGTTAAAGGTCCTGGTTCAGGTAGAGAATCGGCTATCAGAGCTTTACAGGTAATCGGCTTTACAATCACTTCTATTCGTGATGTAACACCAATTCCGCATAACGGTTGCCGTCTGAGAAAAAGACGTCGCGTTTAGTTATTATTTTATGGCACAGGTCTTTTTAATAAGGCCTGTTGCCGTGTTTCAAATGTACGCTATATAATTTACAAGAGAAGGACAAAACCGGTGATTCAAAAGAATTGGCAAGAACTTATTAAACCTACGAATCTTGATGTTTCTCAAGACGGAGGCGTGAACAAAGCTAAAATAGTGGTTGAACCATTGGAGAGAGGTTTCGGCCTCACTTTGGGAAATGCCTTGAGAAGAGTCTTATTATCTTCTTTACAAGGTGGTGCTGTTTCAGCTATTAAAATTGACGGTGTTCTGCATGAGTTTTCCGTAATTCCTGGTGTTCGGGAAGATGTGACCGACATTGTGTTGAATATTAAGGAACTCGCAGTTGCTGTTCATTCCGAAACGGCAAAAACAATGTATTTGAAAGCGGAAGGTCCTTGCACCGTTACCGCTGCTATGATTGAAACCGGTCATGATGTTGAAATCATGAATCCGGATCATATTATCTGCACGCTTGATGCAGGAGCTAAAATTAATATGGAATTGACGGTTACAACCGGAAAAGGTTATGTTGCAGCATATAACAGCAAATCGGCAGATGCTCCTATCGGTCTGATTGCCGTTGATGCAATTTATTCTCCGGTTAAAAAAGTTTCATACAAAGTTGAAAATACGCGTGTTGGGCAAATTACCGATTATGATAAGTTGACAATGGTTGTGGAAACTAACGGCGTTGTATCTCCGGAAGATGCCGTTGCATTGGCAGCCCGTATTTTACAGGATCAACTGAAACCGTTTATCAATTTTGATGAACCGGAAAGTGAAGTTGAAGATGTACACGAAGAATTACCGTTCAATCGTAATCTGTTGCGCAAAGTTGAGGAATTGGAACTCTCCGTTCGTTCGGCTAACTGCCTGAAAAATGACGGTATCGTATATATCGGTGAGCTGGTTCAAAAGACAGAAGCCGAAATGCTGCGTACCCCGAACTTTGGTCGTAAATCATTGAACGAAATCAAAGAAGTTTTGGCTAAAATGGGTATTCATTTGGGTATGGATA
>CAYOYE010000080.1:0-4549 GCA_964408115.1 uncultured Azospirillaceae bacterium | reverse complement strand
AAACCACTATCCACAATAAAACAACCGATTTTTTCATCTGCTAAAAGTTCTTCATTTTCGTTTTGTATTTTGACAATAATGTTTTGCATTTTAGTAATCTTTATGTAATAGTTGACATATCAAACGTAATTATATAACAATTTTATACAAAGAAAAGAATTTTTTTATGGAGATGCTAAATATGGAACAAAGTCAAAATTCGCTAAATCGTTTAAACAGTGCCGTTGAGGAGCTTATATCCGTTATAAATAAACAACGCAACGATTTTCAGCAGGCTTTAGATGAAGAACGGCTGAAATCTTCTGCCGCCAACGATAAAACCTCTCTTTTATCTGCCCAAATAGAAATGTTGAAAAACGAAAAAGAGCAGCTGGAAAACTCTTTGGAAACTTCGCAAAACGAATTATCCGTAGCACAGGCAAAAAATCAAGACCTGTCTGCCCAACTGACTGCCGCAAATGCCAAAATTACCGAGATGGAAAATAATAATGCGGCAAACAGCGGTGCCGTTGACGAAATAAAAATCTTACTGGAACAGGAAACCAAAGCCAAAGAAGATTTAGCGCAAAAATACGAATTATCGGAACAAAAATTGACCGAAATGCAACAAACAATAAATCAGACAACCGAAAATATTGATGATGTTGTCGCCAGATTGGAAAAGGTGTTAGAAGAAAATGGGGCAAGTAACAATAACGATTGATAAACGCGAATATGCCATAACCTGTGATGACGGGCAGGAAGGGCATATTATAAAACTTTCGCGGATTCTTGATGAAAAAGCTAAAATGCTGTCTAAAAGCGTAGGGCTTATCAACGAAAATATGATGCTGGCAATGGTGGCACTTGTTTTAGCTGATGAAATGCAGGATATCAAAGACGGTAAAGGCGGTATATCGGCTGAAGAATATAAAAAGTCCGATTTGAAAGTTGCCGCAACCATAGATGAACAAACCGCAAAAATTAAATCGCTTATTCACGAAATAAAGGCGGTTTAAGCAGGTATTTTGCCGATTTTTTACTTGTAAAAAAGTTTTTTATGCTATATACTTTCCGCATAAAGTAAAGACTGTCTGATGCGTAGTCTACCGCATGTCTTGCGAGCCAACATTTTATTTTAGGGAGCTGTCTCTGTCCGAATCGTGGTTCGGTTATATGGCACCCACCTTAGTACAAGCGGTTCGGTCAGAATGAAGAGGGGTACGGTCAGACGGTCACTTTATTTATCTACCGTTTCCCCTCCGTTCACATTAAAACTTATATCAGGCCTTTTTACCGTATTGAATGAGCTTATTTCGCACAAAACCGCGCAATGAAACTTCCGGTCTTGCACCATAGTGGCCGATAATCTCTGAAGCGGCTATACTTCCTATCATGGCACAAGTTCCCAAACTGCGCCCTTTCACCATTCCGTATAAAAATCCGGCGGCATACAAATCTCCGGCCCCTGTTGTATCTACTACCGTATCCATTTTTTCGGCTTCCACAAATATTTTGACCCGTTTATTAACCACTACGGATCCGCGGGAATCCCTTGTAACGGCTGCTATTTCCACCATAGGCTTAATCAAATCCAAAGCCATGGCAAAATCATCCGTTGCAAACAAAGATTTCAGTTCTTCTTCGTTGGCAAACAGAATATCTACATGCTTGGCAATTAAATCCAACATATTTTCGCGATGATTACTTACGCAATACTTATCCGACACCGTAAATGCCACTTTCCGATCATACTTATGTGCCAAATCGCAGGCTTTTATAACTGCCTCATGCGCAGTCGGTTCATCCCATAAATACCCCTCAATAAAAGTTATCCGCGATTCGCTTATAAGTTTTTCATCAATATCTTCAACCGAAAGTTTACGCGAAGCGCCCAAATATGTAAACATAGAACGCTGTGCATCGGGTGTAACCAACACAATACTGCGTCCGGTTGCTGCGCCTTCTTCCAGCGGATTCGTAAAACAATCAATACCGGCAGCACCAATATCGCGCTTAAAGAGTTGTCCCAACTCGTCATCGTGAACTTTTCCGATAAAGGCACAATCTGCACCTAACGAAGCCAATCCGGCAACCGTATTTGCGGCAGATCCGCCCGAAACCTCACGTTCCGGAATAATATCGGCATAAATTTTACCGGCAGACGGAGCATCAACTAATGTCATACAGCCTTTAGAAAGTCCGCGTTCAACCAAAAAAGTATCTCCGACTTTGGCCAGCACATCAACAATCGCATTACCGATACCCACCACATCATAAACCGTATCTTGTTCACTCATTTTACACCTCTCATTTATTCAGCTGCTTTATGTTGTACACCGCTTATCGTAAATTTTCAAGTCCTCATATCCGTAATATCAACCCGATAACCGCCGAGATAACAATATAAAAGACGGCATTTTTCTTATATAACCGCATAGCCGCCGTTAAGGCTACCAGCAATCCCAAACTTTTATAGTCAATTACGGTTACTTTAGCCAAATCCAAACCGGCAAACAGGATTAAAGCCAATACTGCAGGTTTTATACCGCCTAAAACCCTCAGGACATAAGGATTACACGACCATTTATCCAATATTTTTGCCACAAAATACACAACAATCATTGACGGTAAAACCAAACTTAACGTAGCCGCAATGCTTCCCCAAATTCCGGCAGCCTTAAATCCGGCATACGTTGCCATATTTATCCCGACCGGCCCCGGTGTTGATTGTGATACCGCAATCATATCCGTCAGTTCTTTTGCATCAAACCAAGGATATTTCGCCGCCAAATTAAACAAAAACGGAATAGTTACCAAACCACCGCCGATAGCAAACAATCCTATTTGAAAAAATTCCCAAAACAACAAGACATAAATCATTTTTTCTTCTCCTGCGGGAGTTTAAACAACGAACCTGATGCCGCCAAAATAACAACGGCTATCGCCGACACGTTAAAAACCGCAACCAATACCGCCGCCAGCAAAAAGACAACATAATCCTTTTTGCTTTTAACGTTTTTCTTCCACATATCCCATACGGTATTAATTATTAGCGCTATTACACTAATACGAATACCCCCGAATGCCTGTTGAACATATTGATTATCCATATACGGACGTAGCAGCATTGCCACCAAAACAATCACGATTATTGACGGCGATATAACTCCCAAGGTAGCACTAATCAATCCCCGAAGTCCGCGCAATTTATAGCCGATAAATGAAGCTGCGTTAACCGCAATAATCCCCGGAGTGCATTGTCCGATAGAATAATAATTCAGCAACTCGTCCTCGGTAATCCACTTTTTGTTTTCTACGGCTTCCGACTTCAAAATCGGCAACATTGCATACCCTCCGCCAAAAGTAAATATCCCCATTTTGAAAAAGATATGATATAACTGCCACAAACTAACCATTTGATTTATGTCCCTTTGTATTTTTAATACTTGCTACTATATAAAAACAAACATTTTGTAATGCAAGTATTTTATGAGGTTTTTATGCTTATCGGAATATCAAAGGAACTTCCGGATTGGGAATATCGCACTGCGCTGATCCCCGAAGATGTAGCGGAGTTGACCAAACAAAATAATACCGTATATGTTGAAGCAAATTCCGGTATTCGCGCCGGATATGACAACGCCGAATATATCTCCGCCGGTGCTTATATTGTCAACTCGGCCCAAAAAGTAGCCGATAAATCCGAAATATTACTCTTTATTAATCCGCCGAACACCGACGGATACAACTTCTTTCATACCGGCCAGATGCTTATAAGCAATTTTGCCGGAATTGATAAAGCAGCTGTTCATAAAATAGTGCAAAAACAAAAAATAAGCATTTTGGCATTGGAAAAACTGCCTCGTCTGTCACGCGTTCAGGATATAGATATATTATCCTCACAAAATAATCTGGCAGGCTATAAGGCGGCTTTAATTGCCGTAAATATGCAAAATTCCGTTATTCCGTTAATGATTACATCTGCCGGAACATCTTTACCGCTAAAGGCTCTGGTCATCGGAGCCGGAGTTGCCGGACTTCAGGCAACCGCAACTTTACACCGTATGGGAGCAAACGTCTACTGTTCGGATATACGCGCAGAAACGGCAGCTCAGGTTACTTCTCTCGGTGCAACCTTTATTGCGGCAGATAATATTCCGACCATATTAAAGGAATGTCACATTTTAATCACTACGGCGCTCAACCCGAACGGCAAACCGCCACTGCTGGTTAGCGCAGAAATGCTCAAAAATATGCCTTACGGTTCTATCGCCATAGATTTGGCTGTCGGCAACATTGAAAATGCCCGAAATGACAAACTGATAACCTTTGAAAATGTCAAATTATCGGCCTGTTCGCATCTGGCAGCCGACATAGCCCATACGGCAAGCCTTTTCTATTCGCATAATATGCTGAATTTATTGACGCGCCTACCGGATTTGCAAAAAGATGCAGAAATATGGCCTCATATTTTTATCGGTTAATTTGTTAGGTAGAAAATTATGACAGAAAATTTGTTTACCATTTTTATTCTTGCGGTTTTCCTAGGATTTTTCACGATTCGCAA
>CAYOYE010000079.1:0-4580 GCA_964408115.1 uncultured Azospirillaceae bacterium | reverse complement strand
TACCTTATTTTTTAATCTTAAATCAATGAAAGTTAATTTACGTTTAAGAATACCGCGGGTTTTATCTAATTTTAGTAATTTTTTCCATGCTTCTTCAACATTTTCTTCCGGAAGTTTCACCGTCATACCGTTTTCAACGTCATCAAATATCAAATCCCAACGCCGTTTAGAAATAAAATTAGCGGCCTTAACCCTTGAATATAATTCAGGATTTTTCTCTATAATTTGCAACAATGCGTTAATGTGTTCGGGAGCTTCTTCACCGACTATTTGTAAAATATTTTTCTGCGGAACATATTCCGTTTCTATAATTTTACCGTCTTCGTCTATCGGATAAAATTCGTTCTGATATTGCCATATAGACTTTACGTTTTTTTCCCTGATACTGATATGTATGACATTAGGAAAATAACTGCGTGAAACAACGGCATCTTTAACCCATGGCAGACGCCGCACGTTTTCACTGACATCCCGCAAATTAATTTCCAAAATATTATCACCGCGTTGCAAACCGGTTGCCCGCAAAACATCTTCCTTGGCCGTTTTATTCCGCCCCTCCAGCGTAATATCATCCAGTCCCCAACCGACAGTCGCCGTTTTACTGTATATCTCACTCAAAAGCGAATCTATCTGTTTACTGACCAAATTATGGCGTACGGTAATCACACCAAACGTCAAAAGCCAAATCATCACCATTAAAAATAAATTGCCTATCAAACGATACGGCCACAATACAGGAGCATATATTCTATTATCGGTCAGCGTCATTTTTTTAATTGCTCCCTACCGATAATTTTTACTTCCCATTCCAACGACACGCCGGTTTTATCTTTTACCGTTGCCGTAATACGTTGTCCCAACCGTTCAATATCGGCTGCCGTTGCGCTACCGTCATTTATTAAAAAATTATTATGACATGGAGACACTAAAGCTCCGCCTTCTCTAAAGGCAGCCGCTCCGCTGTTTTTAATAAGTTCCCATGCGCGCAATCCTGCCGGATTCTTAAAAGTAGAACCTGCCGTACGCACATTTTGCGGCTGGTGTTCTTTACGATAGGCATCATTTGCCGCCAGTATTTTTTCTATTTCTGCCGCCGGCTTTGAAGTACCGCGCAAGACAAGTGAAATTATTATCCAATCTGCCGGAAAATTACTACGGCGGTAAGCAAAGTTAAATTCATCTTTGGTTACCGTAAATATGTTTCCGTTGCCGTCAATTACTTCTGCCGAATCCAAAACGGAGGCAATATCCGCCCCGAAACAGCCGGCGTTTGTCCGTAACGCACCACCCAAGCTCCCCGGTATGGAACATAAAAATTCCAAACCGCCGATTCCGTATTGCAACAGATATTTTCGCAAATCGCGGTTTTTCAGACCACTTCCACAATAAAGCCGATTATCTTCTTTCCGAACGGAGGCAAAGTTTTTATTTTCCAGCTTAATCACAACGCCGAATATTCCACCGTCGCGTACCAACAGATTAGATCCGCAACCCAGAACAAAAAACGGAATATTCTGAGGTTTATTCTGTAAGAAAGTTTTTAAATCATCTATATCTGCCGGCAAAAACATCACATCTGCCGCCCCACCGACATTAAACCAGATGTGCCTGTTCATCGGCTCGGCAAATTTATAAACACCGCGAATCGGCGGCAGATTTTTCAACCATTCTTCCGTCATGGCATATCCTTATCTTCCGAGGCCGTATTCTTACGGGTGATAGCCAGCAACATACCGATTTCTATAGCCGTTCCCAAAAGCGAAGAACCGCCGTAAGAAATAAACGGTAAGGTCATACCTTTGGTCGGAATAATGTGCAATGATGAGGCCATATTAACAAAAGCCTGTATTCCTAAAGAAGACGCCAATCCCACTTCTGCATACATTACAAATAAATTCGTTTCGCGTAATGACGCTTTTAGCGCGCGAATAACGATAACGGCAAATAAGGCTATTATTATTAAACAAAGCCAAACTCCGAATTCTTCTCCGGCAACCGCAAAAATAAAATCCGTATGTGCATCAGGAATATGCAGTTTAACCGTTCCTTCCCCCGGTCCTTTACCAATCAGATTTCCGTTTTGGAATGCCGACATTGCCTGATTAATCTGATAACTTGTTTCGCTACTTCCGTAAAAAAACTGTTCCACACGCGCATGAAAGTGCGGTAAAACAAAATAACAAAGCACCAAAAAGCCACAACCGGCAAGCGCCAGACCCACAACCAACGCTACCGGCAGACCTGCCAGAAACAGCTGCAAGCCGAAAACCGAAGATACCAACAATGTCATACCGATATCCGGCTGCAAGAACAGAAGCAACGCAACCATACCGTATAAACCTACGGATATCATCATACCCGGAAAATAATCATATTTTTTACCGCAATCCAGCACCCAAGCAGTTACCACAATAAAAACCGGTTTCATTAATTCGGATGCCTGCAAAGAAAAACCACACACGCTAATCCACCGCCGTGCCCCTTTTGTTTCAAACCCGAAAAACAGCGTCAATACCATTAAAAGCAACAAAACAATAAATGCCACCATAGACACTCGCCGTATCATCTTGAGCTTAAATAATGAAAGGGAAAAAATAACGCCGATAGAAATCAGAACATATACCACCTGTTTACGCACAAACCAATAGTCATCAACGTTTATCTTACGCGCCACCGCCGGAGATGCCGTAATATCAAGAAATATTCCGATAAACAGCAATGCCAATGAAATAAAGAGCGTGATTTTATCTACCGTCCACAGCCACTTTACCAGATAGTTGTTACTCTGCCGCGAAAGATTAACCATTTTTATCTCCTACACCAAGACTAACATACCTAACAGGGCTAACACAAAGCCTACGCCCCAAAAGCTCAATACAACTTTTTTTTCGCTCCAACCTAATTGTTCAAAATGATGATGTATCGGCGCCATACGGAAGAAACGTTTTCCCGTTCTTTTAAAATACACTACCTGAATAATCACCGATATTGTTTCGGTAACAAAAACACCACCGACAAGTGCCAACAAAATTTCGTTTTTGGTCATAACCGAAACCGCGCCTAACAAAGCCCCCAATGCCAGCGAGCCGGTATCCCCCATAAATACACGCGCTTTAGGTTTGTTAAAATATAAAAAGCCCAAACAAGAACCTATGACCGCGGCACAGACTATTGCCATTTCGGCACAACGCGGAATGTAGAGCATATTATAATCTACCGCATTGGAAACACCGCAATAATAGGCTATAAACATAAAGACGCTAAATGCCATAATCAATAATCCGGTAGCCAAACCGTCAAGACCATCGCTCAAATTAACGCCGTTAGAGGCTCCGGACATTACAACAACCGCAAAAGGTATATACATCCATGACAAATTAATAAACACATCATGCAAATAAGGAAAATTCAAAACAGTATTTATACCGCGCGGTGTTGCCGCCGTAATAATATTAGCGGCAATAAGTGCCGTCAAAAGCTGCAAAAAAAGTTTCATTTTGGCTGTCATTGCATTAGAATCGCGCCGTTTTACTTTCCAATAATCATCCAAAAATCCGGTAGCCCCGTACATAAGCAAAATCAGAATGCTTACCCAGACAAAGTGGTAAGTTATGTTGGCAAACAGGAATATAGACGTTATTGCCGTACCTAATATCAGCAATCCGCCCATTGTCGGAGTACCTTTTTTGGTTTTCAGATGACTTTGCGGTCCGTCCTTGCGAATCGGCTGACCGGTTTTTTGGTACTTATGCAACACCTCTATCAGCTTTCCACCCAATAACAAACTCAACGATAATGACACCGCAAACGCCGCTAATGCGCGGATTGTAACAGATAATTCAGAAAACATAAGTCCCAACATTAATAGATTCTCCCCAACGATTTTGGTTAAGTCTAGCCGAAATATATAAAATAAATCTTAAAAAAATCAAAAAAATTTACCAGAATTTTAACTATTAAGGTTTATGCTTTGCGCATAATGTATTTTAGGAGTAAAAAAATGAGAGACCTCGGTTTTACGATTTTATTGTGTGCTATGCTAATCGGTACAACTGTTTATGCCGAAGATTTGTTCGGAGATGCCGAATCAGAATTCGGATTATCCGATGATGACGGTTTGACTGATAATTCCTCTCAAAAACAAAACGGCAACATCTCCGGTAAAGTTCTTTCATCTTTTTTAAGCAGCAAAATACCGGCTGCCAGCGCCAAAAATATTGAAAATGCCGAAAAAGTATTTTGTTACACCGTAGAATACGCACCTGCCGGATATACGGGATATATGATTGACGACATGGCGGTTAAAGGCTCTTGCGGCGAACTTTCTACAGAAGGAACTACGTTGGTAAGAGATGTTTTACTCGGCAACAATTCCGCTTTTTCTTCCAATAGCGAATCTTGTAATATTGTGCCGAAAATTTTGTTGCGCTACATAAACGGTTTGGATACTACCGATGTTTTAATTTCTGCGCCTTGTCATTCTTTAACGTTTTTCCATGGACGGGAAATAACAACCGTTAATGCTACGCCGGGGAAAGATATTATAGAACAAATCATAAATGCTTATTCTTCACTGGAAG
>CAYOYE010000078.1:0-4613 GCA_964408115.1 uncultured Azospirillaceae bacterium | reverse complement strand
TTGTTGGAAAAACTCGGAGTGGTGAAAACATTTGCCGATGCCGGTTTGCACCGTCAGGAATATAACGTAGATGATGAAACTCTGTTAAAAATTATAAACAGTCTGGGATTTAATCTTAAATCAACGGCTGATAGCGGTAAGTTATTGGCAAAGCTTGAAAAAGAGCGGTGGCTGTATGCACTTGAGCCGATTTATGTCGTTACCGAAAAAAATAAGGTTTTTGATGTGGTCCTTCCTAAAGATTTATTGACCGTATCAGATATTAAAATTGCGCGGCAGGGCGAAAAGAAAAGTCGTAAAGTTCAATACGAAATAACAATAAAAGAAGAAAAAACACTCGGAAAAACGCAGTACGCAAGGGCGGAAATAAAAGTTTCGGCAGATTTATTGCCGGAATATTATGATATAGTCATAACTGCTGACGGAAGTAAATATCATACGCTGATGGCCGTTACTCCGGATAAATGTTACGGGGTGGAAAATTTGCCGAATTTGTGGGGCTTTGCCATTCAGCTGTATTCGCTTAACAGTCGGCGTAACTGGGGTGTCGGAGATTTCACCGATTTAGCCGATTTTGTAAAAATGTGTGCGCAAAACGGAGCTGACGTTATCGGGGTAAATCCGCTAAACGTATTGTTTCACGATTTTCCCGAAAATGCCAGTCCGTATTCTTCCATTAGCCGGCTTTTTTTGAATCCGATATACATTGATGTGGAAAAAGTAGCCGGTTATAAAGCAGAATATTTGTCAGGTAAGGCAGAAATATTAGCTAATGTGCGTAATGCTGATAACATTGATTATACAACGGTTTATAATCTCAAAAACGAAGTTCTGCAAAAAATATTTTCCGAGTTTAGGCAAAACAAAAAATCCGCCGAATATAAAAAATTTACGGAATATTGCCGGCAAAAAGGTAATGATTTGGAAAATTTAGCAACTTATCAGGCAATTTATTCGGAATATTGTCATAAAGTTTACGGAGGTTGGCGTGCTTGGCCGAAAGAATTGCAAAATCCGCATTCGGAAGCCGTACAAAGTTTTCAAAAACAGCATCAGTCGGAAATTATGTATTTTAAGTATCTGCAATTTTTGGCAGATGAGCAACTGGCCGGTGTTTATGCACAAATAAAAGAAAGCGGATTAAAAATCGGCTTATATCGTGATTTACCGGTCGGCCTGTGTAAAGATAGCGCCGAATTGTGGTCCGAAAATGATTTATTTATCAAAGATTGCGGTGCCGGAGCTCCCCCTGATGCCTTTTTCCCGAAAGGGCAGAAATGGTGTTTGGGGGCGTTTAATCCGTATAAATTAAAGGCGGTTGCCTATTTGCCGTTTTTAAAAATTTTGCGGGCAGCTATGCAGAATGCCGGTGCTTTGCGGATTGACCATGTGATGAGCCTGATGCGTTTATATATCATACCGGATACGGCAGAAGCCGGAACTTATGTTTATTATAATTTTGATGATATGCTGGGTTTGGTGGCTTTGGAAAGTTATTTGCATAAATGTGCGGTTGTCGGTGAAAGTATCGGTAATGTACCGGAAGGTTTTATAGAAAAACTACACGCCCGCGGCATATATTCTTTGAGCGTATTATGGGCAGAACGTTGGAACGGATACGGTGATTTTCGGTTGCCGTCAGATTTTCCGTATAATGCTTTTTGTTCTGTCGGTACGCATGATATGGCACCGTTGAAAATGCGTTGGTTCGGTTATGATATTGAAACAATGTATAATTTGAAGATGATCTCGGAAAACGAACGGCACGAACAATATAAAGTCAGAGAAGATGAACGGCGCCGGCTTTTGGGAGCGCTGGATTATACAGGCGTATGGCCGAAAGATAAACCGCGGCAGGGCGATTGTTTGTACGGTGAGGGGTATCCTAACGGCTTACCGGAAGCAACCGAAAATTATGTGGCGTCAGCATGTTGCAAGGTTTATTTAGCCCAACTTGAAGATATTTTCGGTGTAGAATTGTTACAAAACCTACCGGGGGCAAACGAATCTCAACATCCGAATTGGCGGCGGCGTTTACCGGTAAAAACAGAGGACTATCAAAATAACGCGGACTTTATCCGTATCGTAGAAATTATCAGACAGGCCCGCACCAAGTGTCAGAGTTAGTTTGCCTCAATATCACAGGCAAAATCAGTCGCTGCGTTCCTTATGAATTGCCCCGTATCTTTTAACCTCTGTGATAGGTGTAAAGTCAAAATAAAAGGTGTTGATAGAAGTTGAAACGTCTGTTTGGTTGCGGCTGCGTTTTTTGATATCTCGCTTATGTTTCAGAGTGCTTTTACGGGTTTTACCATCGCGACCGATTGACATGGTGGTCATAAAAGTTGTATCAATATAAAATGAGCGTCCGTTATATTTTGCCATATTCCAAGCGTGTCCGTTGCCTTCCAGTTCTTTAGAGGTGAAACGTTGGCGTATGGAATTTACATTGTTTATGGCATATCCGCTGACATATTTAACGTTGCGAACACCGGCATAGTTGCACATCTGTATAAACAATAAGGCAAAATCAGTGCAAATGCCGGCTTTGGCTTGCAAAATATTATAGTGGTATTGCAGTTGTTTTTGGTTAGGCTTACCGGCGTCATACTTATATGAATCGTACGCAATATGCGAGGCTATCCAATAGGCGATAACTTTCATCTTGTCATAATCGTTATCAAAAGGAGAGGTGAGATATTTAGCCGTTTTTTCGGCATCTTCCGAAATTTTTTCCGGAGCGTTAAAAGCACGTTTGCGAATATCCAGTTCGGTATAAGCATAGCTGACCGAACTAAAAAAGACGGATAAAATAAGGCAAAAAAATAACAAAAATTTTTTCATAATTCCACTCCTCCCTAAAGAATAGCAGAAAATACGCTTGCTGTAAAGCATAAAAAATACCCGTACTGTAGAGTGCGGGTAAAGCGTTTTTTTATGTTTTTCTCAAGCAAAAATATTTTCCGGAGTATAGTTGCCGTATGCCAGAAAATTTCCGTTAATAAAGCGATGACGGACGGAAATTTCATCTATTTTTTCCATATCGCTTTTATCCAATTCTATCATAATAGCAGCCATATTCTGGCGTAAATGTTTTTCATCGGTAGACTTCGGAATAACGGCAGCTCCTCGGTTAATTTGCCAAGCTAACAAAACTTGCGCTACGGTGATTTCATTGCGTTTAGCAATTTCATTTAAGACATCATTGGCAAACAGCGCCTGATTATTTTGTGGCGGAATATCATGCTCCGAAGTACCGAGCGGAGAGTAGGCCGTAAAGGCAATATTATTTTTTTGGCAAAATTCCAAAAGTTCGGTTTGTGGCAAATACGGGTGTGATTCAACCTGATTTACGGCCGGAACAACTGACGATTTTTCTATTATATTTTGCAAATTTTTAATTCCGAAATTTGCCGTACCGATATTATGAACCAAATTTTGATTATAAGCCTTTTCCATTTCTGCCCATGTCAGTTCTAACGGCAATTCGGATAACGGTATCATATCTTCAGCATCTTGTGGAAAAAGCACACCTTTCTTCTGAGCAACCGGCCAATGGACAAGCAATAAATCCAAATAATCCAGTTGCAGCTGTTGTAAGATATTATTTACGGCCATAGCTACATCCGTTACGCTATGATCGTCGTTCCAGATTTTAGATGTGATGAACAAGTCTTTACGTTTTATACCGTCTTCAAGCATGGCATCATGTAGTGCCATACCTATTTCCGACTGATTTTGATAAATCGGGGCGCAGTCAAAATGGGTATAGCCCAATTTTATTGCCCATCTGACGGCGTGATATACTTCTTCCGGTTTAGATTTCCAAGTTCCCAGACCGATTACCGGCATTTTTTGACCGGTATTTAAGGTTAGATATTTCATAGCAATCTCCTAAAAAATTACAGACTGCTATATAGATATGTGCTATGTGGCACATTTAAAGAGAGAAAACGTATTATTATGCCGATTGGCGTATCGGGGCAGGTTTGCGCGCCACAATAACATAACCGTAAACCGGAATTTCCGCTTCGTTGCGCAAAACACGCCGTTCTGTGTATATCGGGTTAAGTCCGACACTTTTTAAGACACGTTCAACATATTCCGGACTGTGTAGAAAACGCCCGCTCGGGGCCATAAAAAAGTCATCTTTACTCAGGTTGTTTTCGGAAACGGTAAAAGCAAACAAACCGTCCGGCGTCAATGATTTTGATACGCGCACAAAAACTTTAGTCAAATCGCCGAAATAAGTTAAAACGTCCGCGGCAGTAATAACGTGAAACAGGTAGTCGCTGGTTTCCATATAATGACAAATATCATCACACACCAGTTGCGCATAAATCTTTTTCTTTTCGGCTTCGGCAAGCATTTTAGGTGATAAATCAACACCGATAAGCCCCTTACGGGAGGCAAATCTCCGTATTTGTTCGCCGCATAAACCGGTACCGCACCCCAAGTCCATAATATGATATTTGGTAAATACCGAACTTTTCAGATAAACAGACAGAGCATTATCAATCAGCATTGGGGCTTGATATTCCAAACCTGACAGTGTTTCTTCAAAATCCGGAGCAAAAGCAAGATAGCCGGCAAGTGCTTCCTCGCTTGCTGCA
>CAYOYE010000077.1:0-4684 GCA_964408115.1 uncultured Azospirillaceae bacterium | reverse complement strand
ATATAAACCAATATGGTACTGGTAAAATTATCTCCGGATTCGGCAATAATCTTCGCGCTCATAAAAGAGGCATCTGCCGGCGGTGTATAATTCAATAAACGACTTAAAAGCTGATTTTCGGCTTCCAATGTTCGTACTTTATTTTGTAAAATCATCATCTGCCGATTCTCGTCACGCAGCATTGCATTATCGGAATAGATATGGCTGACATCATAAAAATAGGTATATACCCGATGAATAAGCCTTGACGGTAACTCCACTACCTGCATTATCGGCCCCGTTACATCCAACACCCATTCGTTAATTTTACCGATAGCAAAACTGTCAACCTTACTCAACAGAATAAACAAAAAAGCGCCTAAAAAAAGGATAATGACGAAAAGCCTGCGGAACAACACTTTCATCTCACTAATCCCGATAAGCCAAGTTCCCCTATGCTTCATATCATTATCCTTTAATTTTTTGCCCTAAAGCACCTGTTATTAACCGGCGCTTGACAACACGTTTTTCAGACGGTTTATTTCTTCCAGAGCCTTGCCGGAACCTTTAGCCACACAGGCAAGCGGTTCTTCGGCTATCAATACCGACAAGCCGGTTGCATTACGCAAAACCTTGTCCAAATTGGCCAACAAAGCACCGCCACCGGTCAGTACAATACCCTTATCAACAATATCGGCAGCCAGCTCCGGAGCCGTATTTTCCAAAGCCACCTTAACAGCCTCTACAATATCGGATACCGGTTCAACCAAACTTTCGGCAACCTGTTTTTCGGTAACGACTATTTCCTTAGGCACACCGTTAATTAAATCACGTCCCTTAATTTCAACCGTACGGCCCTCTCCGGATTCCGGCGGACAAGCAGAGCCGATTTCTTTTTTAATTCTTTCTGCGCTGCTTTCACCTACCAACAGATTTTTATTCCGCCGAATATAGTTTACGATAGCACTATCCATTTTGTCGCCACCAACCCGAATTGAACGGGCATAAACAATACCGCCTAAAGACAATACGGCAACTTCGGTTGTGCCACCGCCTATATCAACAACCATACTGCCGGTCGGTTCGGTAACCGGTAAACCGGCACCGATAGCGGCAGCCATCGGTTCTTCAATCAAATAAATCTTATGCGCACCGGCGGCTTCGGCAGCTTCCATAATTGCCCTACGTTCAACCGCTGTTGACCCTGACGGAACGCAAATTACGATTACCGGATACATAAACGAACGGCGGTTATGTACCTTGCGTACAAAATACTTAATCATTTCTTCGGCAATTTCAAAATCGGCAATTACTCCGTCTTTCAGCGGACGAATTGCTCTGATATTCCCCGGCGTACGTCCCAACATCTGTTTAGCTTCGCTACCGACGGCCAAAACATATCTACGTCCGTTACGCTCATCCATTGCCACTACGGATGGTTCATTTAGCACTATTCCGCGTCCACGCACATAAACCAGCGTATTTGCCGTACCTAAATCTATTGCTATATCAGCAGAAAACATTCTCATAAATTTTGCAAACATATTGCATTTCTCCACAATTTTATTTTTTTCTTATTTGTATAACTTAACATCTAAATGTTCAAGATTTTATAATGTTTTTCACAGGCTTATTGCCGTAAAAATTTGTTTTAGATATTCAGGCTGTCCTTCATACGCTTTTACGAACTCAATATCTGCCGTAAGTTTGTTTTTCAGCCACGTTCGTTGCCGTTTAGCATATTGCCTTGTATGCAGTTTAGCTTCTGCCAACGCCTCATCTAAAGTTTTTTCTCCGCGCACATACGAGCTTAATTCAGGCACGCCCAATGCTTTCATTGCCGGTAAATCGGTCGCCACACCGAGTTGTAACAATTTTTTTATCTCTTCCGTTGCCCCCAATTCATAAACCATTTTATCCAAACGGAGTTTACACCGATCTTCAATTTCTGCCAACGGCGGCACTATTTTTATTACCGTAAATTCTGCTTCCGGTATTTTCTTTATCATCGGCACTTCATACCATTGTGAAACTTTTTTTCCGGTAGATTTGAAAATTTCTACGGCCCGTACGATTCTCGTTTTATCGTTAGGGCTTATTTTTTGCGAAATTTCAGCATCTACCTGCTGCAAATATTTATAAAGTTCAGGCAACCCTTCTGTTTCGGCTTCTTGCCGAACCTGCCGGCGAATTTCGGGCTTAACTTCCGGAATAGGCGTAACACCGTTAATCAGAGCATCTATATACATTCCCGTACCGCCAACAACTACCGGCAAGCGGTTTTCCGCCCACAAGCGCCTGATTTCACCGACACACAGCTCCAGCCACTCCACAACATTGCCACGTTTACTGCAATCGTATATTTCATACAGACAATGTTCAACCTCTTTTTTTTCAGCGGCTGACGGAGTCGCGGCAATTATCGGAATACCTTTATAAATTTGCATTGCATCACAGTTTATCACCGCCCCGTTGCCTGCTTTTGCCAACGCAACCGCCAACGCAGATTTTCCCGAAGCCGTAGGACCGGCTATGACCGCAACCGTATTTTTATTCATTATTTACATCACCGGCAATCAGTTGTTGATACTCGTTTTTTTTGCGTTCATACATTTCTTTATTTTCACCGTTTAATCCCTGTAATTTACGGGCAATTACATATTGCGGCAGCATTTTTTTGATTTCGGCTATCGGTAATCCCCAACTCTGCGGACGGATTCTTATTTTTTTACCCTGACCTGCCGAAACTTTTGGCGCAATTTCACCACTCTCGGCATCTTCAAATTCGCTCAAAGTCAGACGGATATTTTGTAAACTGTGCGGAATCAAAAATTCAATAAATTCTCCGGAATTTATATAATTACGCACTTCAAAAATTGCCTCATCTCCCTGCCACTCTACAATTGAACCGGCAAACAGCCATTCGCCGAGTGTCCGCGTATATTCATAATTTTGGCTGATATTGGTTAATTTACCGTCATGAAAACCCAAACAATATCCTCTGTTTTGCAAAGTATATAAATCATCCATATACTTTTCATAATTCCAATTTTGCGGATCATTATAATAATCATCAATCGCCTGACGATAGGCACGCGCCACTATTCCGGCATAGTATTCCGTTTTGTTACGGCCCTCAACCTTTAGTGAATCCATACCGATAGACAGAATATCATTCAGACGCGGCATCAAACACATATCTTTAGAATTCAGGAGATAACCGCCATGCTCATCTTCCACAACCTCATAATATTCGCCGGGACGGAATTCTTCTTCCAACAAAAACTCAAATGCTTTGGCGTTTTCATCATTAATTTCAATATCTTTTACCGTTCCGTCTTTCAAGCGCAGTTTCATTTTATAATGCCACCGGCAACAATGGGCACATTTTCCCCGATTAGCACTGCGATCTGCCATAAAGTTGGAAATCAAGCACCTGCCGGAATAAGACATACACATTGCACCATGCACAAAACACTCCAGCAAAACATCCTGACATTGCTGCCGAATTTCTCGCATTTCGGCAAAAGTGACCTCTCGTCCCAACACGCATAATTTTGCACCCATTGACTGCCAAAACTTCACCGTCTGTCCCGAACAAATATTGGCTTGCGTTGAAACAAACCGATTCAGCTCCGGAGCATTTTCTTTTAAATAATAAAATACCCCCGGGTCCGCTACCAAAACGCCATCCGGCTTTAGCTCTCTTAAAGTTGCAACAAACTGCGGTAATTTTGCGGCTTCTTCGTTATGAATATACAGGTTCAGCGTCAAATAAATTTTTTTACCGTTTGCATGCACAAATTCTATTCCGTCTTTCAGTTCTTCCAACGAAAATTTTGATTGTGTACGCAAACTCATATCCGGAGTTCCGGCATAAACGGCATCTGCTCCGTATAAAATTGCCGTTTTCAATTTCACCGGCGAACCTGCCGGCAACAACAATTCCGCTTTTTTCATCTTATACCCTCTACTTTTGTTGTAATTGCCTCTAATTTACCGAACGGTGTATCTTCCACCAAAATTTTCGCTACAAAATATGCTTTTGTTGTTTCATCCTGCATAACCCAAAAATAAATCGGTTCATCTTTATTTAGCAAAAATCCGGCATCCGCATCATCCAAAATTTCCATTTCATACCGACACTTCAGCGCCTCTCCGCCAAAATAATCCGTTTTAACTTTTTCTTTTTTTTGCAACTTTATTACCGAACGGGCATATTTTTTTCCGTTAAACGAATACATATCCAAGTTGCAATCACCCTTATAAATCAAACGTTGCACCAAAACCCCGAAAACCGACAATAAATCGGTTGCACTTTTGTAGTTTGGATCTGCCGTTATTTTATCTTTGCGCGTTTTGGTGTTTTTCACACTTATTCTATACTGCGGCACCCCGTTTTCATAAACTATTTCTTTAGTTCTGTGTCTAAACCGGCTGTTTGTTTCATAGAAATAGTCCTGTGGCTTAAAATCAAAATTTTTAAACACCCCGACCGTATGGTAGGTTGCCTTAAACGGATACAATGCACCGAAAGTATGTCTGTTCAGCCTCCAGAAGGTCATTTCTCTGGGTATTTAAAAATTCAAACCGTTCACTGACATTTTTATAATCCTCGATAGCATTTACATTGACGTCACCCAGACGTCTGATTTCGTCGCGTGTCTGTCGAACCAGCTGCTTTAACTGACCGGCATTGTCATAT
>CAYOYE010000076.1:0-4699 GCA_964408115.1 uncultured Azospirillaceae bacterium | reverse complement strand
CTTGGAACAAATTGTTCCCGAAGCCGTAATTTTGCAAGCCGCAAATTATTCACAAGTATTGAAAATTTTAAAAGAAGATACCCCGATTGATATGCTGGTTTTAGATATTGAAATGCCTGATATGCCTTGGCAAGAGGCGATTCGCAATATCAGACAAACAGCTCCGGATACGGCTATTGCCGTAATTTCCGCCACCGAAGATTCCCGCACCATTCGGACGATTCTTTCCTCGGGCGTGCAGGGTTATATTTCTAAACGTGCCGAATCTAAAGTGCTGAATAATGCGCTAAAACTTATTTTAGAGGGTGGCACATACGTTCCGCCCGCCCTCATAGATTGCTCTCCGCTCGGCAATAGCGGACAAATTACCGGCATAAAAAACCTCACCACCCGTCAATCGCAGGTTTTAGATTTGATAGCACAGGGTAAATCCAATAAACAAATTGCTTTTGATATGGGCGTTTCCGAATCCACCGTAAAACTGCACATAAATGCCCTTTTACGCTCACTCCACGTCAGTAACCGCACTCAAGCGGTTGTAACAGCTCAAAAACTCGGAATTATATAACCTTTTCCGCCGCCTAATTCGTTGCCGTCTGCTCTGCTTCTTTCTTAGATTTTAATTGTCCGCAAGCCGCCAAAATATCTTGTCCGCGTGCCACCCTTACCGGCGCAGCAAAGCCGGCATTTTCCAACTCTTGCGCAAAACGGTGTACCCGATTGTTGGAACTTGGCTTAAATGCACACCCCGGCCATGGATTAAACGGTATCAAATTAAAACTTGCCCGTAGCTGATATTTTTTCATCAGCGCAATTAGCTCATGCGCACATTCCAGCGTATCATTCAACCCGTCTAACATTAGATATTCAAAAGTAATATACCGACTTCCGTCACCGTTTTGATATTCCCGACACGCTTCCAACACCTGTTCCAGCGGATAGCGATTGTTTATCGGCATAATTTGCGAACGCAACTCATTATTCGGCGCATGTAACGACACCGCCAACCGTACACCGGTCGCCTGTAGTGTGCTTACTATCCTTGGAGCAATACCCGATGTAGACATGGTAATCCGCCGTCTGGAAATGGCAATTCCGTCACCGTCAGTCAAAATATTCAGCGCCTTAATTGTGTTCTCCGGATTATGCAGCGGCTCGCCCATTCCCATTACCACAATATTGGAAAGATACCGCGTTTCATTTGTTGGACTCGGCCATTCGCCATAAGTGTCCCGCGCCACCATAAACTCGCTGACAATTTCTCCGGCCGTAAGATTACGCGTCAACTTCTGACTTCCGGTATGGCAAAAACGACACCCTACCGCGCAACCGACCTGTGTAGAAATACAAACTGCGCCTCTATCTTCTTCAGGGATATACACCATTTCTACCCGCTCACCATCGGCAAATTCCAACAACCATTTTCGTGTTTTGTCTGCCGACAGCTGTTCGGCAACCACTTTAGGACGCGTAATGCTGAAATTTTCTGCCAACTTTTGCCGTAGAGCCTTGGAAAGATTGCTCATTTTTGCAAAATCGGTTTCCCCGAAATAATAAAGCCATTGCCACAGCTGTTTGGCACGAAAAGGCTTTTCGCCTATTTCAAGCATAGCCTGACATAGTTCGTCTTTGCTTAATCCGATGAGTTCTTTCTTTTCCGTCATGGTTATCTTTTCTTACATTTGGCAGAAATTGCCTGATAAGCGCTGGTAAAACCTTTTAATGAGTATGTGTCTTTAGTTGCCGTACCGCGATTTGACTTACCGTCAACAATCATACGTTCACCGCGCTTCATTGCCGCAATAATTTTAGTATCTTCGGCATTACTAACCATCCAGCCTTTTGTCCCCTCGGTAAAGGTATTTTTAAAGGTGCTGTTGCCAATTTTAACGGTCAACGGGGCTTTACTGTCGTATGTATATCCTGCCACAAAACTTACTTCGTCAAATGCACGCTCTGCCGGACGGTGTGTGATTATGGCATAAATATCGCCACGCTTGGTATATTGTCCCTCATCTTTTTTCGGAGTTGACGACATATAACAAATCAAATTACCGCGATCGTTATACGTCCACGCAACCCAATCTCCGTATTCGCCCAAAACTTTCGGAGCTTCGGCAGCCTTAACCGAAAAAGACATCAAAAGCGCAGCCGCAAATAATAAATATTTAAACATTCCTTTTTACCCTCATCAATTAAATTTTGCTTGGATTATACAAAAAAATTATATATAAACTATTAATAATTTCATAAATTGTGTATAAACTCCGAAGGAATCCTAAAATAAATGATTAGAGCAAATTATCTGGATATGTCAAAAATCATCAATTCCCAACGCATTGTAGATTTGTTTGAAGCCGTTGAAAAACATGGCGGCACAATACGTTTTGTCGGCGGTGCGGTGCGCGATTCTCTGGCAGGACGAAGCGGATTTGATTTGGATTTGGCTACCGATCTTTCTCCGGACGAAATGCTGGAAGTCTGCCAAAACAACGGATTTATGACAACACCTATCGGCATAAAATACGGAACTATCGGCGTTATCATTAATCATAAAGCGCTGGAAGTAACCTCTTTGCGGCGCGATGTAAGTACCGATGGTCGGCACGCCGTTGTTGAATTTACCGATGACTGGAGCGTTGATGCCTCTCGCCGCGATTTAACAATCAATGCCGTTTATGCCGATTTGCATGGTAATGTATTTGATTATTATAACGGAATTAACGATTTGGAAAACGGAGTCGTTCGCTTCATCGGAAAACCGGAAGATCGGATTAAAGAAGATTATTTACGCATTATGCGTTTTTTCCGATTCTATTCTATCTTCGGCAAAAAATCCATTGACAAAGACGCCCTCACCGCCTGCATAAAACATAAAGACGGTCTGCGCCATATTGCTATTGAGCGTGTTCGTGATGAACTTTTCAAACTGTTAGCCACCGAAAATGTTGCGCCGACCCTGAAAATTATTTACGACAACGATATCCTTGGCTATTTTTTACCGAAATCGCAGAATCTTGATGCCCTGCAACGCCTGACGGATATGGTACACAATGCCGGATATGAGGGGAATTTTTTGCGCCGCCTGTTTGTATTATACCAGCCTAATTCGGCACAAGCCGAAAGTATGGCGCACGTTCTACGCTTTACCAAAAAACAAAAGGAAACTTTTATTAATTGGGCTAAAATTGAACTGTCACTTGATAATATAGCTACTCCGGACTTACGCCGTAAATTTACTTATCGCTACGGTAAGCAATTTTGCATTGATAAAATTCTACTAACCATGGCCGTCAAAAACATTGACACTTTCAACCTTTATGACGTTTTGCGCGAAGTTGAAAATACGGAAGTACCGGTATTTCCACTCCGCGGACGTGACATCATAAATGCCGGATTTGCAAAAAATAAAACCATAGGCAAAATTTTATCTGCCCTTGAGCAGCACTGGATTGACAGTGATTTTCGGTTGACCGCGGAAGAACTGCTTACCGCCCTTAAAAATACAGCTTTACATGATTAGCTGCTCCGTCACAATCACCACCGTCATTAATATCTACGCGTTTGGCATTAAGATTCGGACTTTTGCAAATTAAACAGGTTGCAGCATCTAAATTAAAAAACTCTACATAAAACTCACTGTTGGAAACCGGTACGATATTCCATTCCATACCGCGAAATCCGCCAAACGACAAATTATTTTTACTCAATCCGCCGTAGTTACCCATGTAACTAATCTGCACTTCAGCCAACAAGCTCCCTAAATCCTGTTGAAAATTCATCCGTTGCATCGCACTTTGCATTGTATTGACATTATTAAAACCCGCACCGGTCATTTCTCCCTGTACCGCCAATGCTCCGATTGTTTCCGCCATCTGGGCTTTTGCCGGCAGCGCAGCCAATAAACAAAACACCGTTAATAAAAATTTTCGCATCAAAATCCTCCGTTTCTAAACGCTCTTCCGCCAGTTTAACAAACAAAATACCGTATGTCATTAAAAAAACATAACGTTAATCATAAACCAGCATTTACCATAACAAAAAAAGGATGCACCCCAGAGGCACACCCTTTTCAATTCACTCTCTAATGAGGCGATTATTTGGCAAAGTTTACTTTACCACCGGCTTTTTCTATAGCCGCAACAGCAGCTTTAGAGGCCGAACTTACCGTAATGGTAATGTTGCTGGTAACCGCACCGCGTGCCAATAAACGAATACCGTCTAATTCTTTGGCAACGATATTGCTATTCAACAATGCTTCCGCATCAATGGCAGAGGCATTCAATTTACCGGCATTAATGGCTTCTTGCAGTGTATCCAAATTTACAACGGCAAAAGTCTTTGTAAACGGATTTTTGAAACCATGCTTCGGCAACTGACGGTATAAAGGCATCTGTCCGCCTTCAAAACCGCATTTAGCACCACCTGAACGAGCTTTCTGACCCTTATGACCCAAACCGCAGGTTTTGCCTTTACCGGAACCGATACCGCGACCTACGCGTTTACGATTCTTTGTTGCGCCTTCATTATCTTTTAATTCATTAAGTTTCATTTTATTCACCTTAATCTTATGTTATTTCACCAACCAAATCTCGTTATGGTATTTTCTGACCGGCTTGGAACTTTTTACCGTTACGGCAATCTGTTCCAAACCAATCTTTCAAACACTATTCCTCAACTTTTACCAGGTGAGCAACTT